>NZ_JBHEUZ010000005.1:0-293717 GCF_041925275.1 Parapedobacter sp. 2B3
GCCTTTGGCTAACACTTCCTACTGCTAAGCGTGTTCGGGACTTGCACCCTAGAGTTATCGCCCATGCCGGGCGCACATAAAAAACGCCCCGGGTTCCTGAACCCGGGGCGTTTTCGATTTCGTTTTATTCCGTTACGTGCGGCTTACCGGAGTAGCGCCGCCAATGTCGTGTGGAGGTCTTCTCCCCGCAGGTTCTTCGCGATGATCTTGCCTTCGGGATCAAGCAGGAAGTTAGCGGGAATACCTTGGATACCGTACAGCTCCACCACATCAGACTGCCACCACTTCAGCTCGGACACGTGCGGCCAATCTTGCAAGCCATCGTCGTTGATGGCCTTCAGCCACGCGTCCTTTGCACCGGGTCGGTCGAGCGATACGCCGAACACGGTGAAATTCCTGTCCTTAAACGCCTGGTAGGCCGCAACCACGTTGGGGTTTTCCTGCCGGCACGGACCACACCAGCTTGCCCAGAAGTCGACCAGTACATATTTACCCCGGAGTGACGATAACGCAATCGGCGTGCCCGTGGTATCCGGCTGGCTAAACTCCGGAGCTGTGGCACCGATGTCCACCCGTTTCAAGGTTTCCAGTTGTAAAGCGATGGCTTTCCCTTTATCCGAATTTTTCAGTGCCGCCGATAGGCTATTGAATGCGGGTTCAATGACCTCCTGCGCGGGCTCCGACCCTACATAGGGCAGGAGCAAATCGAGGCTGACCACGCTGGACGGATACTTGCCGATGTAGGCGAAATCTACCCCTTTCTGCTCTTCCTGGATAGCCATGGCTTCTGCCTGCAGGCCTTGCATAAAGGCAGGGTCCTGCTTCTGCTCGTCCGGTGCGGCCATAAACCGCGTCATCACGTTCCCCATCTTGGCTTGCAAGGGGGCAATAGACTCGTTATACGCCGCAAAGTCTTTGTTTACCGCCCCGCCCCGCACGGATGCATTGACCAGCGAGTCAGCGGAGCTAACTTGGATAGCTCCCTTCTCGAGATAGAGTTCCAACCGATCGGGATCTTCCATCTGGCGGATATCACCTCCTTCGTGGGCAAGCAGTACCAAAGCCCGGGAGGGTGCAGCGACCGTGCCGTGGAATTTGAATGCTCCCTCCGTCACCGTAGCCGAATCCAGCACCGCGCCGGTTGCCGTCCGGTAACTCAGGTATGCTTTCGCCGGTGCATTCAAGGCGCCCACCTTCGCCGTAACCGTAAAGTCCTCTTGCGCCCAAACAGCCAGCGGCAACGCAGCCACCGCCATCAAAACCCATTTCTTCATCATATCATTCTTTATCATTACCTTTCTACTATCCATATTTACCATCGGCCACTGGCACCACCACCGCCGAAGCCGCCGCCTCCAAAACCCCCGAAGCCGCCGCCACCGCCGAATCCCCCACCGCCGCCGAAGCCACCGCCGCTGCCACCACGGCCCATACCGCTCAGCAACGTCCACCACAATAAATCGGAAGCACCACGGCCACCCATTACCTTGCCACCACCGCCACCACCGCGGCCAGACAGCGCTATAACGACAACAACGATGATAACGATTAAAATAAGGGAGCCGATACCGCCGTTACTTTCCTCTTTTTTGGGTTCGGCTTTATACTCGCCTTTTGTGTAGGCAATGAGGGCATCGGTCGCGCGGTCGATACCCGTAAAGTAATCCCCTTGCCGGAATGGTGGCTTGATTTCATTTTCGATGATCCGGTAAGCAATCGCATCGGGCACGGCACCTTCCACACCATAGCCGGTTTGTATGGTCACCGCACGGTCGCCCAGTGCCACCAAGAGCAGGATACCGTTGTCGTGCTCTTTGCCCCCGATGCCCCAACGCTGTGCCAGCCGCACGCCATAGTCGGCAACATCATATTGCCCCGTAGACTGCATCACGACCACCGCAATCTGCGTGGACGTGCTGTCGTCAAAGGCCACCAGTTTCCGCTCCAACCGTTCTACGTCGGCAGCGGAAAGCGTATTGGTGTAATCGTTGACAAGTTTATTGGGAGTTGCCGGGAAATCCTGCGCATCCACACTCGTCACGCTCCCAAGCAACAAAACACATATGACTGTCGTTATAAAATACTTAATCATCTTTACCATCGCCGAAGGCTATGTCATTAGGCAGCTCATTCACATCGTCATCTTGCCGTGGGAAGAAGTGCTGCAGCTGCTCCCCGGCATGTTTAATCCCTTCAATCAGTCCCTGTACCAGATCGCCCCGCTTGAAATGTTCCAGCATCAGCTCTTTGGTTTCCTCCCAAAAACCGGCAGCAACCTTGGCATGAATACCTGTATCTCCAATGATCGCAAACTGATGGTCATCGGTAGCGATATAAATCAGCACGCCGTTCCTCAAGGCAGTTTTGTCCATGCCCAATCGGTGGAAATATACAGCAGCCCGCTCCATGGGCTCTCCTTTGCATCGAGGCTCAACGGCCAAGCGTATTTCGCCGGATGTATAACCTTCCGCCACTTGGATGGCGTGTACGATGGCCTCTTGTTGCCCTTCGGTAAATTGGTGCATATTAAAATTGTACTTCAGGAGCTTTATCAGCCCCTGCCTCTGCGGTGAAATAACCTTTTTGCTTAAAACCAAAAAGGCCGGCGGTGATATTATTTGGGAACCGCCTTACCGATGAGTTGTATTCTTGGGTGGCTTCGTTGAATGCCCGCCGTTCGGTACTGATGCGGTTTTCAGTGCCTTCTAATTGTGCTTGCAGTTCGAGGAAATTCTGGTTGGCCTTCAGCTCCGGGTAGCGTTCCACGGTAACCAGCAAACGCCCCAACGATTGCGATAGCGCATCTTGCGACTGCTGGAACTGCTGGATGGCTTCTGGAGTCAGGTTTTCGGGGTCTACCGTTACCGAAGATGCCTTTGCACGCGCTTCGATTACCTGGGTGAGGGTTTCCTGTTCGAAATTTGCCGCCCCTTTTACGGTATTGACAAGGTTGGGGATCAGGTCGGCCCGCCGTTGGTAAGCATTCTCTACCTGCGCCCATTTGCCTTTTACATTCTCTTCGAGGTTTACGAGGGTGTTGTAACCGCACGAGCTAAATGACAGGGCAGCAAAAAGCCCCACCAGTGCCACGAATAATCTTCTCTTCATATTGATTGATTTTAAATGCATAATGCCACTAATTTAATACTTTGATTGCAAAATTTATACCTTTGTTACACTTCGGGATAAAAACCCGACATCATTACATGCAGCAAGAACTCGAATTAAGCGTTCTCCCCGAGCGGATCTCAGATGAAACACACCTTTTGCAAGCGGGTGCGGCGAAACTTAATATTGCCGTTGAACGTGTGAAGGGCTTGAAAATCCGTAAGCGCTCCATCGATGCGCGCGGGAAGCGTGTGGTATTCCGGGTCCGCATTATCTTTTATATCGATGAGCTACCCGCGCCCGACATTTCGCCCGTAAACTATGCCAATGTAGCAGCCGCCCCACCCGTCATCATCGTCGGTGCCGGACCCGCAGGCCTATTTGCGGCCTTGCGCTGCTTGGAAAAGGGCCTCCGTCCAATAGTGGTGGAGCGCGGTAAAAGCGTGCAGGAACGACGGCGCGATCTGGCAGTGCTGAATAGGGACGGCGTTGTAAACTCCGACTCGAATTACTGCTTTGGCGAAGGTGGGGCCGGTACGTATTCCGATGGCAAGCTGTATACCCGATCCAATAAGCGGGGCGACGTGCAGCAGGTGCTAGCCGTTTTCGTAGCCCATGGCGCCACGGAAGATATCCTGGTGGATGCCCGCCCCCATATTGGCACCAACAAACTGCCTCATATTATCCAGAATATCCGGCACACCATTTTAGATCATGGCGGCGAAATCTATTTCAACAGCCGCGTAACCGACGTGCTGCAAAAGGCAGGCAGCGTTACGGGTGTGGAACTTGCCTCCGGCGAACAACTCCTGGCCAACCACGTGATCTTGGCTACGGGACATTCCGCCCGGGATATTTTCGAACTATTCCACCGCAAGCGGTGGCTGGTGGAACCCAAGCCGTTTGCCCTCGGGGTGCGTATTGAGCATCCACAGGAAATCATCGATCAGGCCCAGTACCACTGCTTGGTGCGGAGCGAACACCTGCCACCAGCCTATTACAGCTTGGTAGACCAAGTGGAAGACCGCGGCGTATTTTCCTTCTGCATGTGCCCGGGTGGCGTCATCGCGCCTTGCGCAACAGACAAGGGCGAAGTAGTAGTGAACGGCTGGTCGCCCTCCAAACGCAACAACCCCTACGCCAATTCGGGCACAGTGGTGCAGGTGAACCTGGAAGATATTCCACAGGTAGCACGCTATCCATTCGCACTGATGGATTTCCAGCATGAGGTGGAGGAGCGTGCCTACGTATTGGGAGGCGGTAACCTAGTAGCACCGGCCCAGCGCATGGTCGATTTCGTGGAAGGCAAATTGTCCAACAGCTTGCCCGTCAACTCGTACAAGCCAGGCACCAAGAGTGTACCCCTTGTCGACGTACTACCCGCCTTTATCCACGACGCACTACGGAAAGCACTCCCGTTGTTCGGCAAGAAAATGAAGGGCTACTACACCAATGAGGCGGTACTTGTAGGGGTAGAATCGCGCACGTCTTCGCCTATACGTATACCGAGGGACCGCGTCACCCTGCAGCATCCGCAAATGAGCGGACTATACCCGTGCGGCGAGGGGGCCGGCTATGCCGGAGGGATTGTGTCCGCAGCAATTGACGGGATAAACTGTGCGGATGCGATAACACGATAAAAAATTTGAAAATAAGGCGGACCAACATTACATTTGTGGAAAATTCAAGCGAAAGTAGCTCAGTTGGTAGAGCATCAGCTTCCCAAGCTGAGGGTCGCGAGTTCGAATCTCGTCTTTCGCTCTTTAATACCTCTCCGCGATCCGTTAGCTACTTGGCCTGTACAAATTTTGCCGAACTTTTTCTGTCGACGAAAGGAGCGTGTTATTGCAATCCTTCTTCCACCAAATGCTCCACGTATTGGCGCACAGTATCGTTGTCGAAGCGGCTGGTTACATCAAATGCAAATGCATGTATCAATAGGATTCTCGCTTGTGCTTCACTGATTCCCCTGGCCCTTAGGTAAAACAGCGCATCATTGTCAAACTGGCCGATGGTACATCCGTGGCTGCATTTTACATCATCCGCGAAAATCTCTAGCTGTGGTTTGGTATAAACCGCTGATTTCTCACCGATAAGTAGGTTGTTGTTTTGCTGGAAAGCGTTGGTCTTCTGTGCATCCAGACGCACGAATATCTTGCCGTTGAACACAGCCGTAGAGGTATCCTGCGTGATATTCTTGTACCATTCGTAGCTTTCGCAATGCGGCTTCATATGGTCCACAATGGTATGGTTATCTACAAACTGGCTACCTGCCGTAAGCGCGATACCATACAGGTGGCTTTCCACCTCGCTATCACCGAGCCGTACATTAATGTTGTTACGCACGAATGCCGAACCAGGAAACGAGCAATTGTAGTTGTTATAGAGACTGTGCTTTTCCTGGTGTATCTCCGTGTGATTGATGTAACTGCTCTGAGGTCCGGCTACCTGCAGGTAGTAATGCTGTAGCTTCGCATTTTCGCGTACCATAACCTCCGTTACCTGGTTACTTAGGCTGCGCGCTGCCGATTCTTCCGTTACGAAAGACTCGATAATCTCCGCTTCGGCAAAAGCACCCATCACATACAGGTTACGCGTTTGGCTAAACAGCGGACTGGCCGATGCAGCGACATGGATGACATGGATAGGCCGCTGGAGTTGGGTATTCTTGCCCACCTCGATAAACACGCCCGATGTGAATGCCGCCGTATTCAATGCCACAAATGGATTATCCGTCTTATCGGCAAAGGCAGTGAAATATTTGGCAAAGCAAAGCCGCTCGAACGCCTGATCAATGGGCATGATCTGCAGGCCGGGGATTGCCTCATGCGAAGACAGCTCGCTGCTGTATTGCCCATTTATCAACACCACGCGGTGCGCGTCGAGATCGGGGATACGTGCTTTCTCCAACGCTGTGTCTGCAGAAAATGTTTCGGCCTCCAATGCGTACGCCTGGTTGACCAATGGTTGCACATTGGTATATTTCCAGTCCTCATTTTTTACAGTAGGGAAACCCGTAGCTTTGAAACGTTCCAAGGCCTGTTTGCGAATTTCGCCCACCGATCCCGGATTCCCGGCCAACAGGCGTTCGCCCGCCGTTTTCATCAATTGGGTATATAATGAATCGCTCGTTTGTGTAATCATGGTATCTGTTGCCACTTCATCCAACATAGCCGCTCCTTTTCTAATTCAAAAAACGTTGATTAGGCGTCGACTGTCTCTTTTATCCAGTCGTATCCCTTCTCTTCCAATTCCAATGCAAGTTCTTTGGTACCCGAACGGACGATACGGCCGTTATAGAGGACGTGCACGAAATCGGGCACAATGTATTCCAGCAATCGCTGGTAGTGAGTAATCACAATAAACGCATTGCTTTCCGACCGCAGCTGGTTTACGCCGTTTGCCACAATCCGGAGGGCATCGATATCCAACCCCGAATCGGTTTCGTCCAAGATGGACAATTTGGGCTCCAGCATCGCTAGCTGGAGAATCTCGTTGCGTTTCTTCTCCCCACCCGAAAAACCTTCGTTCAACGAGCGATTGGCCAACTTGGCGTCAAACTCCACCAATTTCTGCTTCTCTTTGACCTTATTCAGGAACTCCCGCGCCTCTATCGGCGGCAACCCCTTATAAGCTCGTATTTCATTCAGCGCCGTTTTCAGGAAGTTGATGTTCGATACGCCCGGTATCTCAACGGGGTATTGGAACGCTAAAAACAGCCCTTCACGGGCACGGTCTTCGGGAGAAAGCTCCAACAGGTCCAAACCATCCAGCAACACTTCCCCATCCGTTACTTCGTAGGCGTCCCTTCCGGCCAATACATTTCCCAAGGTGCTTTTCCCTGAGCCGTTAGGGCCCATGATGGCGTGCACTTCGCCGGCCTTCACTTCGAGGTCTAAGCCTTTTAATATCGCTTTATCTTCTACTGATGCGTGTAAATTCTTGATACTTAACATGATAATTTCACTACTCTTCTTCCATTTAAATGATTAGCCCACACTTCCTTCAAGCGATATGGCTAACAACTTCTGTGCCTCCACGGCAAACTCCATGGGCAGTTGGTTCAGCACCTCCTTGGCGTACCCATTCACAATCAGCCCCACAGCCTTTTCCGGGTCGATACCGCGCTGCGTAAGGTAAAACAGCTGGTCCTCACCGATCTTGGAGGTCGTTGCTTCATGTTCCAGCGTTGCCGCTTTATTCCTGTTTTCGATATACGGGAAGGTATGCGCTCCGCAGCGATCACCGATCAATAAGGAATCACATTGGGTAAAATTCCGGGCATTCTCGGCTCCGGGGGCAATTTTCACCAATCCGCGGTAGCTATTGTGGCTCACGCCGGCCGATATGCCCTTTGATATGATTTTACTCCGTGTGTTCTTACCGAGATGGATCATCTTGGTTCCGGTATCGGCTACCTGTTTGTTGCGGGTAAGCGCCACCGAATAAAACTCGCCTACGGAATGGTCGCCCTTCAGGATGACACCGGGATACTTCCACGTGATTGCGGAGCCTGTTTCTACCTGTGTCCAAGATATCTTGGCATGGTCGCCCTTGCAGATACCACGCTTGGTGACAAAATTGTAGATACCCCCTTTGCCATCCTTATCGCCGGGATACCAGTTCTGCACCGTTGAATACTTGATTTCCGCATCCTTCAGTGCTACCAACTCTACGACTGCGGCATGCATCTGGTTTTCATCGCGCATCGGCGCAGTACACCCTTCCAGGTAGCTCACATAGGCACCTTCGTCGGCAATGATCAAGGTACGCTCAAACTGCCCGGTGTTTTCCGCGTTGATACGGAAATACGTGGAAAGCTCCATAGGGCACCGCACGCCTTTGGGGATATACACGAAAGACCCATCGGAGAAGACAGCAGAGTTGAGCGCGGCATATACATTGTCTGTTTGCGGCACTACCGTGCCGAGGTATTGCTTCACCAATTCGGGATGTTCCTGTACAGCCTCGCCAAATGAAGAGAAAATAACCCCCTGCTCTTTCAGCTTTTCGCGGAACGTGGTTTTTACCGATACGCTATCGAATACTGCATCTACCGCCACCACGCCGGCCAGCACTTTCTGCTCATTCAGTGGAATCCCCAATTTCTCGAACGTCGCAATTAACTCCGGGTCCACCTCGTCCATGCTGTTCAGTTTAGGTTTTGCCTTGGGTGCGGCGTAATACGAGATATCCTGGAAATCGACATCGGGATTCTCAAAGTTCTGCCAGGTGGGCATGTCCATTTGCAGGAAATGCTTCAACGCTTTCAGCCGCCATTCCAGCAACCATTGGGGTTCATTCTTCTTGGCAGAAATCAACCGCACGGTATCTTCATTAAGCCCCTTAGGGGCAATATCCATTTCGATATCCGTGGAAAATCCATATTTATATTCTTCGAGCGCAAGCTCTTTTAACAACGCGTCATCTTTTGTACTCATAGCATGCCTCCACAACGGGTCAATAAGCGCCCAGGCTTACCGCCTGGCTTTTCGAGATGCAAAGTTACGATTAAAGTGGCAATAAACCTCGCCTATTGGCAGCTCATTTCCGAGAATGCACCCGCTTTTCATATTTTTACAAATCAGTGATAATGAACGGGATTCGTACAGTAGTCCGCGTTACCAAGATTTTCCAACAGACAATATGGAAAATAAATTGTACTATTGCCAAATATAATTTGGCAAACACACCCTATAAGAATAGTTCATATCCAAATTGCTGAAATATGCCGTTCCAGCCCGACAAGACCGACTTTAAGATCCTGAAACTTCTGCAGGAAAATGGAAGGATTACCAACCTGCAGTTAGCATCGAGCATTGGGCTCTCACCTGCTCCAACGTTGGAGCGCGTGCGTAAGCTGGAAAATTCCGGCTATATCAAAAGCTACCATGCCTTTGTCGACGAAGAAAAGCTGGGATTGGGCATCAAGTCATTCATCCAGATATCGCTCGACTTCCACACGCACAACGCCATCCCCGAATTTGTCGAAGCGGTTAAAAACATCAAGGAAGTAACCGAATGCCACCACGTGACCGGGCAATGTGATTTCATGCTCAAAGTGTACGTAAAAGATATCAAAGCTTATGAGGCGGTCATCATGGAAAAAATCAGCAAAATTCCCTACGTGAAGACATTCCAGACCATGATGATCATGTCTACCAGCAAGAAAGAGCCCATCGTACCGATGGAGTACTGATACTATACCTGCCAGTCGATGGGTTCGAGCCCCTGCTGCGCCAAAAAGGCATTCGTTTTTGAGAAGTGCCTGCATCCGAAGAAACCGCTGTATGCAGAAAACGGCGATGGATGGGCCGCGGTGAGGATATGGTGTCTACGGTGGTCTATGAGAGCCGCCTTGTTTTTTGCGTACCGCCCCCACAACAGGAACACGATGCCCTGTCTGCGGCTCGAAAGTTCCGCGATCGCCTTGTCAGTGAACGCTTCCCACCCTTTGCCCTGATGCGAACCGGCAGTGTGCGCCCGTACCGTGAGCGTGGCGTTAAGCAGTAGTACCCCGCGGTTGGCCCACGCCGTAAGGTCGCCGTGGTTTGGTAGCTGGAATCCGGGGATATCCGCGACCAGTTCCTGATACATGTTGCGCAAGGAAGGCGGTATGCCTACACCCGGCGGAACAGAAAAAGACAGGCCATGGGCCTGCCCCACGTTGTGGTAGGGATCCTGGCCTAATATCGTTACTTTTACCTTATCAAACGGCGTATGGTTGAACGCATTGAAGATGAGGTTGCCAGGTGGGTAAACAGCATGGTCGCGTTTCTCTACCACCAAAAACTGCTTAAGTTCCTGCATGTAGGGTTTTTCGAACTCGGACCCCAATACTGCCTTCCAACCGGATTCCAATTGTACACTCATACCGGCAAAAATACACTTTATTGTAAAATGTGTCTGTGGCCAGTTGGTAAAGCGCTGAAATAAACGGATATTTGCACAATCTTTTATTTGAGAGAAAAATTTATATCAACTAACATATATAACGGCACATGTCTAATCTTGTTCGGATCATCCTATCCTCCCTCCTCTTGGTCGCTACCGTGGCCCTGTTTGTGTATGGCGAATGGGGGTGGGGCATCTTAGGTATCCTGATAACCATCGTGGCATTTGTAACGGTCTTTTTCAATGAAAACATGCTTATCGCCCAGTTTTACTTACGCAAGGAGAACATGGCAAAGGCTGCTGGGTGGCTGGGCCGCATCAAAAACTACGAAAAGCAACTTATACGTGCACAACACGGTTACTACCACTTGCTGCTTGGGTTGATGGAATCGCAACAATCACCCATGCAGTCGGAAAAGTTTTTCAAGAAAGCCTTATCACTAGGATTGCATATGGGGCATAACGTAGCGCTTGCGAAGTTAAGCCTCGCCGGTATCGCCATGGCCAAACGCAACAAACGGGAAGCAACCAAATACCTACAGGAAGCAAAAAAGGCAGACAAGAACAAACTCTTAGCCGAGCAGATAAAGATGATGAAAGATCAGATGGGCGTGATGGATCGGCAACAGCAAATCCGGTACCGGTAGTTATCACTCGCCGGGGGCAGGGAGGTAGGCCTCCAGAAACCGTCCTTCGTCTTTACTATCTTCAAACACCACTTTCACAAGCTGTATTGCGGTGGCTCGCGCCGAGATTCCCTCGGCCGTGATTGTCAGTTGCACGGGCGTATTGGGTTGTAGGAGATAATGCAGGTAATTCTGACGATCTTCAAACCGCATCAAAACACGCCCCATGGTAAGGGTAGAGAAATAATAGGCCTTCCGTTGATCGTCTACCAGCTGCGTACCATACACATTGACCTTCAATTCGCGCGATCGCTCCGACAGGCAGGTAAGCGTCAGGGTTACCGTGGCGGTATGCGTGGCTGAATCGATGGCGTAGGCAGTGGCAACAAACCGGATGTTGTCCATGACCACACCGGCAGAATCCTGTACGGACAGGGCACGCCCCTTGTTGGCGGAAAACGCCGTGGACACCGAGATTAATACCACAGCAACGAACAAACCTATCTTTCTCATCCTCTTAGCCGATCTGCCGATTTAATTAATTTTTCATCCTTCCGGATAGCCCCAATCGCCATACCCAGGAAGATGATACCGATGGGTAGGAGGAAAAAGCCTACCCCGATATTCCGTGCCGAGAGAAACTGCTGCGCCTCGGTAAGTACGCTACTCGCCGAAACATAGAGCCAAACCCCAAACAATAATAATAGTACGATTTCCAGAACAATCAACTGGACCTGTTGTTTGCGTTGCCGGAACTTAAAAATGATGTACAAGGGGAAGAGTCCCAATAATACCGTGGCTATGGTTTGCAGGATAAAAAACTCGGCACGTACCGCCTGGCCTTCCACACCATGATAGACACCGGTTACTTTCAGCGCTTTGCCCATCCCTGCCAAATCGGCGTATTGCAGGTAAGGAAACAAGAACAGGGCAAATACGGTGGCCGAAGCCAGAAACAACCAAACACTCTGGATACGTTGAATCATACAGATAACGACTAATTGACAATGCAAAATTAGGCATTGTTGCTTTCAAAAACAATGCTTACGCGTGATGCAAACCGCACCGACATCCGACCTCGCCCGGAGATACGAAAAAACCCCGACTATTCGCCGGGGTTCGATATCCGCTATTGGAATTTCTTTGCGTTTACCTTCCGCTCATTTTCCGTCAGGTAAATTTTGCGTAGCCGGATGCTCTTTGGCGTTACCTCGATGTATTCGTCTGCTTGGATGTATTCCATGGATTCTTCGAGTGAGAACTTGATGGCCGGGGCGATGCGTACGTTGTCATCACTGCCCGATGCCCGCATGTTGGTCAATTGCTTGCCTTTCACAAGGTTGACAACCAAATCGTTATCGCGTATGTGCTCACCTACAATCTGCCCCTCGTAAACGTCTACGCCCGGGTCCACGAAAAAGCGGCCGCGGTCTTGCAACTTATCGATCGAATAGGCCGTCGTCTGCCCTTTTTCCATCGAAACGAGTACGCCCGCCAAACGCCCCGGAATGGTGCCTTTCCAAGGCTCATACGCCTTGAAACGGTGTGCCATCACGGCCTCACCCGCAGTGGCGGTAAGGACATTGTTGCGCAGGCCGATAATACCCCGCGCCGGAATGTCAAATTCGAGGTGCTGCATTTCGCCCTTCGTCTCCATCACGAGCAGTTCGCCCTTCCGCTGGGTAACCAGTTCAATTACTTTACCCGATACCTCGGCAGGTACATCAACTACCATCGACTCGATAGGTTCGCACTTCACACCATCGATTTCCTTGATGATCACCTGTGGCTGGCCCACCTGAAGCTCATACCCTTCGCGGCGCATGGTTTCAATCAGTACGGACAAATGGAGGATACCCCTGCCATACACCAAATACGAATCCGGCGAGTTGGTCTGGACAACCTTAAGCGCCAGGTTTTTCTCCGTTTCCTTATATAGGCGTTCCTGAAGGTGGCGCGACGTTACGAACTTACCCTCCTTGCCGAAGAACGGCGAGTTGTTGATAGTAAAGAGCATGTTCATCGTTGGCTCATCGATATGGATGACTTCCAGTTGCTCGGGGTTTTCGAAGTCGGCTAAGGTGTCGCCAATATCAAACCCTTCGATGCCGACTACGGCACAGATATCACCCGCTTTTACTTCTTGCACCTTCACACGGCCAAGGCCTTCGAAGGTATGCAGTTCCTTTACACGTGATTTCACAACCTTACCATCGCGCTTGACGAGGGAAACCGGTTGATTTTCGCGGATGGCGCCACGCGCCACGCGGCCAATGGCAATCCGCCCCACAAAAGAAGAATAGTCTAACGAGGTAACCTGCATCTGCAGGGTGCCTTCTTGGTAAGGGGCGGCGGGAATATGCTCCAATATGGCTTCCAGCAAAGGCGTGAAATCTTCGGCAGGCTGTTTCCAATCGGTCGCCATCCACCCTTGTTTGGAGGAGCCGTAGAGTACCGGAAAATCAAGCTGCTCTTCGGTGGCGTCCAAATTAAAGAAAAGCTCGAACACCGCTTCATATACTTCGTCGGGCCGGCAGTTTTCCTTGTCGACCTTATTGACCACCACGATGGGCTTGAGCCCCAAAGCAAGGGCTTTTTGGGTTACGAAACGGGTCTGTGGCATCGGGCCCTCAAAAGCATCGACCAACAGGATAACCCCGTCGGCCATTTTCAATACGCGTTCCACCTCACCCCCGAAGTCGGCGTGACCCGGTGTATCGATGATATTTATTTTGACGTCCTTGTACTTTACGGAAACGTTTTTGGAAACGATGGTGATGCCGCGTTCGCGTTCAAGGTCGTTGTTGTCTAGTATGAGCTCACCGGCTTGTTCATTCTCCCGGAAAAGGTTGGTGAAGTGGAGGATTTTATCTACCAACGTCGTTTTACCATGGTCGACGTGGGCGATAATGGCGATATTTCTGATTTTCTGCATCCCGTGCGGGTATTTTAAAATTGAGGGTGCAAAGGTATGGAAAATCTATGGAAATTTATCTGCTTCTGTGATTTTTTGTCTGGTTAGTGTTTGATGACCTGTACCCAAGGCCTACGGCGGCAGGCTATCCTGCCGCTATGACTCCCAGTTCTTTACCCACTTTTGTAAACGCTGCTATTGCAGCATCCAAGTGGTGCTGCTCGTGTGCGGCCGATAGCTGTACGCGTATCCTGGCTTTCCCTTTTGGAACCACGGGGTAATAAAAGCCAATGACGTAAATCCCTTCAGACAGCATGCGGGCGGCAAACTCCTGGGCCAGCGGTGCTTCGTACAGCATCACCGGCACAATGGGATGTACGCCCGGTTTGATATCGAACCCGGCTTTGGTCATCTTTTCGCGGAAATATTTCGTATTGTACTCCAGCTTATCGCGCAATTCGGTCGTTTCGCTCAGCATGTCGAGTACGGCGATGGATGCGCCCGCGATAGCGGGCGCCAAGGTGTTCGAAAACAAGTAGGGTCGGGAACGCTGCCGCAGCATGTCTACGATTTCTTTCCTGCCGGACGTGAAACCGCCGGAGGCCCCACCCAACGCCTTACCTAGGGTACCCGTGATGATGTCTATGCGGCCCATCGCACCATGCAATTCGTGCGTGCCACGGCCGGTTTTGCCAATGAATCCGGTACAGTGCGATTCATCGATCATCACCAGCGCTTCGTACTTATCTGCCAAATCACAAATCGCACCCAAAGGTGCCACACTGCCATCCATCGAGAAGGCTCCATCGGTAACGATGATGCGGTGGCGGGCATCTTGTGCGGTTTTGAGTTGGGTTTCCAGATCGGCCATGTCGCAGTTCTTATAGCGGAACCGCTGAGCCTTGCAGAGCCGAACGCCGTCGATTATGGACGCATGGTTGAGTTCATCGGAAATGATGGCATCCTCGGCCCCCAACAGGGGTTCGAACACCCCGCCATTGGCATCGAATGCAGCGGCGTAGAGGATGGTGTCTTCGGTACCCAGAAATTCGGAAATCTTGGCCTCCAGCGTTTTGTGGATATCCTGTGTACCGCAGATGAACCGTACCGACGACATTCCATAGCCATGGCTGTCAATTGCGCGCTTGGCGGCAGCGATGACCTCCGGATGGGACGAAAGCCCCAAATAGTTGTTGGCGCAGAAATTGATAACTTCCGCTCCGCTTTCGATACGGATATCTGCTCCTTGGGGTGTTACAATTACCCGTTCATTCTTATATAAGCCAGCATCCTTGATGGCTTGGAGTTCTTGCTGCAATGCAGGTTGGAGGGTTTTGTACATGATGGTCGTAAGTCAAAAGTCGTAAGTAACCAGTTAAGTGTCATTCATCAACATCCCACAGCGCTGATATGGGGCGGGTGTGTGCTCGTGTGCTGCGTCAAAAGTCGAAAATTAAATCGCCAATTCAAAATCGCTGGCAATACCTATCTTTGCGGCATGGCAAGGGAAATCTACGAAACCAAGCGGAAGGCATTAAAAATCAATCTCAATGATAAGATATACGGCACGTTTGCCGAAATCGGTGCCGGTCAGGAGGTAGCGCGGAATTTTTTCAATGCAGGGGCGGCATCGGGCACCATTGCCAAAACCATATCGGCATATGATATGGCTTTCAGCGATGCCATCTACGGCGCCGAAGACTCGGGTAGGTATGTAAGCCGCTCGCGCCTAAAGAAAATGCTTGAGCATGAATACGAGCTGCTTACCGAGCGGCTCGTGGGCGAGAAGTATCAGCAAAAACGGCTATTTGCATTTGCCAATACCGTATCGGCACTCAATTTCAGCAAAACAAACGAACCCCATGGCTGGATCGGCCTCCGCTTTCAGCACGAAGCAGGTGGTGCGCCGAATGACATCATCTTCCACGTGCGGTTGTTGGATAGCGACAACCTGCTGCAGCAAAAGGTATTGGGCATCTTGGGAGTCAGCCTGGTTTTTGCGGCCTATTATTATACCCGGGATGTACAGACAATGATCGAGTCTTTGGCCGACAACCTATCGCCGGGATCGGTGGAAATCGATTTGGTGAAAGTAAGCGGGCCGGTTTTCGAAGGGGTGAACGAACGGCTCATCAACCTGTACCTCATCGCCAAGGGTTTCTCCAAAGCGGCGATTTTTAATCCCGAAGGTTCGGCATACCAAAGCAAAGATTTCCTGTACAAGAAGGACATCATGATCCTGCGGACCAAATACCGCCAGCGGTCAAACCCCAATTTCGACCTGTTCAATTTGGCGGTCGACCAGTTCAAGCGCAACTTGGGTATCAAGGGCGACAACCTCGTTGTCATGATCGAGGTGCTGATGAGCAATGTACTCGACCGTGCCCCGGAATTTACCTCTGATGATTTGTGTTATTTTGCCGAACGGGCCGAGTACTTATGCAGCACGGGCAACCATATCCTGGTTTCGAATTTTACGCGCAACCATTACTTGGCCGAATACCTGGCACAGTTCAAGCCCCGCAACGTCGGTATCTCGACAAACATTGCGAACCTGCGCAATATTTTCAACTCCAAGCAATATACAAAAGGCAATTACACCGATGAGCTGCTATCGTACGTCAGCGGGCTATTCAGTAAAAACGTAAAACTATACGCCTACCCTTACCTCCAAAAGCCGCAGAACCAAATCATTACCACGAGCAATATGCCGGTATCGGCCGAAGCCCGTCCGCTTTTCGATTTTCTGGTAGGGAACAAGTATATTATCGATATTGAGAACTACGACGAACGGCACGTGAAGACGGTGTGATCCGATGCGGTGGTTCGGTGGTGTGACGATTTGTTGATTTGAGAATCATGGAAGAGCAAGTTATATTGGTTGACGAACGGGACCGCGAGATAGGCACGATGGAAAAGTTGGCGGCCCACCGCGAAGGGGCGCTACACCGTGCCATCAGCGTTTTTATCTTCGATGAGCAGGACAGGCTCCTGCTGCAGCAACGTGCAGCCCATAAGTACCATAGCGCAAACCTATGGACCAATACGTGCTGCAGCCACCCCCTTCCAAAAGAAAACACAATGGATGCGGCACACCGCCGACTTCGGGAAGAAATGGGTATGGAAGCCAGCCTCTCCTTTGCCTTTTCCTTCCAATATCACGCCGTGTTCAGCAACGGTTTAACGGAGCATGAGTTAGACCACGTGTTTATTGGCCACTGCAACCAACCACCTGTTCCCAATCCGATGGAAGTAGCCGATTTCCGCTGGCTTAGCCTATCGGATATTCGGCACGATGTCCTCACCCATCCCGACGGGTACACGGCTTGGTTTAAGTTGATTTACCAACGGGTATTTAGATCGTATTAAGAGCAGTTGCCCCCATCAGTGCAGCCGTTTCGTCAATTGCTCTTCGACCGTCTTGTATACCTGCAGCGGTTTCTGGTTACGCCAATTCAGGTCGCCGAGCACGCCTCCGAAGTTGATGAAATAGTCTATGTTGCTCGACTTAAACTCATCAACCACGTGGTCACGGAAGTTGACTCCTGCAATCCATCCATCTTCGATGTCCTGAAACCACTCTTCATAGTAACAATCGTCGGAAGCATGGAAATTCAATACGTTCTCGCCGATAACGATAAACTTATGGATACCTGCATCGACCATGATGTCTATCACCTCGCGTTTGAGCAGCATGATGTCGTTGTAGATCGCGTCGTTCCATTCGCCAATCAGCTCTATAATGGCGTAATTCCGGGAATAATCGGCAAACAAGACCTTTAGGTACAGGGTATTGGAGCCAAAACTATCCCACTGGGGATGCAACAGGAAATTATAAACCTGTTTGTCAAATTCAAACTCACTGTACTCCACGCCGTAAAACGGGGAGCGCTCATCTTCGGCAGCGATGTAATCGTCCCGCCAGCGGTAATATGGCTCTATCTCGTGCATCGCTCTCGCTAGTTTCTACAAAAATCGGAATATTATCCCAGATTATGTGACAACTTAAATACGCGAGGAGCTAAAGCCTTGTGGGAATAATGTAAATTTTATGCACTGAGGGCTAAAAATGCCGAAAACTGTTTAATTTCGCACCTGTTATCTCAGGATATGCGCAAGGAGACAAAAAAAAATTTGTTGGTGGCAGCTACCTACGGTGCTGTGCTGTTATTGGGGTTACTGCTCGGGCAGAATTTCACCGACGAAAACTCCCGTACAGGAAGGAATACGCTCCTGCCCCTGAGTATCATCGACAACTCCGGCAAGGTACAGCACCTGATCGACCTTATTGCCGATAACTATGTGGACAGCATAGGTACCGACGATCTGCAGGACTTGGCCATTGACGAGATCGTGGCTCAACTTGATCCCCATTCTGAATACCTTCGCCCCAACCAAGCACTTAAACAAAACGAAACGCTGGAAGGCAGTTTTGAAGGGATTGGCATCGAATACTACATCTTAAACGATACATTGATGACCGTCGGACTCATACCCGGAGGCCCGGCACAGACGGCCGGCATGCGGGTGGGCGACAGACTGCTGGCCATCAATGGGGATACCATCGCCGGGAAACCCATCTCGGAAAAAATGCTTGAAAAGAAAATCCGCGGCCGCCGCGGCACCGCAATCGAGATCGCTATACACCGCAACGGTGTGGACCTTCCACTACCTCTCAAGGTGATGCGCGACCGCGTGGAGGTGAGCAGTATCGACGTGGCCTACCTGATCGATAGTGTTACGGCATATATCAAGATCAAACGGTTTGGTGCCAAAACGGCGGAGGATTTCGAGCGGTCGCTCCGAAACCTTAAGAAACAGGGTGCACGGCACCTCGTATTGGATCTGCGCGAAAACGGTGGCGGTTACTTCAACGCGGCAACGGCCTTGGCTAGCCATTTTTTCGACGACAAACAGTTGATCGTCTATACCCAAGGCGCCCACGAGCCGCGTGTCGATTACTACTCGAGTGCCGAGGGCCTGTTCGGCGATGGTGAATTGGCGGTACTGATTGACGAAAACTCGGCTTCGGCGAGTGAGATCGTCGCGGGTGCCATCCAAGACCTCGAGCGCGGCGTTATCGTAGGCCGGCGGTCGTATGGCAAAGCCTTGGTCCAAGAACAGTTTGGTTTTGGCGATGGCTCCGCGTTGAACCTCACCGTGGCGAGATACTATACCCCGTTGGGACGATGTATCCAGAAATCCTATACCATCCATTCAGACAGTCTCCGGCATACCGCCAACCTGCCTGTATTGGGAAACCGCGACACAACAGCCTATGTGACAACGTCGGGGAGACGTGTGTATGGCGGCGGGGGCATTGCGCCCGATGTGTTCGTTCCCGCAGATAGCAACCGTGCTAGTTTATTGTACCGCAAGATACGGAAGGCCAACTTCATCGAAACGTATGTATACGGCAGGCTTACGACATCCGTACCGTCCTATTCCGTTGAAAATTACCTCAAAGGATACTTCTTGCCCGAGCAGGAATACGAGCGTTTTTTGGAGTACATCCGCGATAGGGGCATGGAATATACACCGGATGAAGCAAAGGTCGCGAAATCAATGGTACGCTCCGATATCGAGGCACTGTTGGGCCGGTATTATTTCGGTAGCGAAGCGTTTTTCAAGGTAAAGAACCGCTCTGACGAGGTACTTGCCCGCGCATTGCTTGCGTTGCACGGCGAGTAGTATCGCCGATTACTTCACGATCTGCCCATCGAGCAGCTCGATAATCCGGTTGCCGTATTCCGCGTTCTTCTCCGAATGGGTTACCTGCACAATGGTTACGCCATCTTCTTCGTTGAGTTGTTTGAAGAGGCTCATGATCTCTTCCCCCTGTTTGGAGTTGAGGTTTCCCGTTGGCTCGTCTGCCAGCAACAACTTGGGCGTGGTGGCCAATGCGCGGGCAATGCCCACCAACTGCTGCTGTCCCCCTGAAAGTTGCGTGGGAAACAGGTCTTTCTTGCCTACAATACCGAAGCGATCGAGCATGTCGGCTACAATAGCCTTGCGCTCACTGCTCTTTAGGTTCTTATAGATAAGCGGGGTTTCAATGTTTTCGTAGACCGTTAATTCATCGATGAGATGGTAGGCTTGGAAGACGAAACCGATGTATTGTTTATATAGCAACGAACGTTGCTTCTCCTTCAGCCGGAGCACGCTTTCATCCATAAATAGATACTCGCCTTCGTCGGGCTCATCCAGCAAGCCAAGGATGTGGAGCAAGGTGGATTTTCCTGAGCCCGAAGGGCCCATAATCGAAACAAACTCGCCTTCTTTGATATGGAGGTTAATGTCCTTTAATACAAAGGAGCGGGTGCCGCCCACATTGTACCATTTGAATATGTTAGTTAATTGAATCATTTCGTTTTGTCTTCTTTATTCTCATTATGGACTGACGATCCAAATATATGTATATCATCCAGCCCTGCCAAAATCCATCCATTATTGTAAACAGTTAGTATACAGAAATCTACCCGAAATCAAAAGTCCGGAAGTGTTCGTTTCCGAACAGCTTCATGTCCGGTTTCGGACACCTATTCACCGCGAACCGCAACTCCTATATCAACTTTATATCATTTTTTTGTTGTTATTAATTTCCCACATGAAATACACCGGAAAATGACGTACCTTTGTGTCCGTTTTACACTAAGGCTGTAAACAATGAAAATATGCAGTTAAAGAAAAGTTTACTTGCGCTTTTATTTGGTGGTCTGGGCATCGGCATCACGGAGTTCGTGATGATGGGATTGCTAGAGGAAATCGCACTTGATTTAGCGATTGATATCCCGACGGCAGGCCACCTGATTGCGGCTTATGCGGTTGGTGTGGTCATCGGGGCTCCCTTGCTTGTAGTCATCGCTGGCAAGTACCCGCCCAAACGTATCCTCATCGGGCTGATGCTTTTGTTTACCATCTTCAATGCATTTACGGCCTTTGCGCCGAGCTACGGATCGCTACTGATTTCGCGGGTCCTTGCTGGCTTGCCTCATGGCGCATTTTTCGGCGTGGGCTCGGTAGTAGCTAGCCGCCTCGCTCGACCGGGCAAAGAGGCGCAGGCCATTTCCATCATGTTTGCCGGCCTCACCATTGCCAACCTGATTGGCGTACCGCTGGGCACCTATATTGGCCATCACTTCATGTGGCGCTACTCGTTTGCCATCGTGGTACTAGTGGGCATCATCACACTGCTGGCCTTGAAGTTTTGGATGCCCGATATGCCTGCAAAGCAAGCGGCCAGTGTAAAAACCCAACTGCGCTTCTTCAAGCGGCGCGATGCCTGGCTGATTGTGGGGATGATCGCTATCGGAACCGGCGGTCTTTTTTCATGGTATAGCTACATTTCGCCATTGATGACCAAGGTCGCGGGCTTCTCTGAAGCATCCATGACGTACATCTTGATGCTGGCTGGCCTCGGTATGTTTTTCGGCAACCTGTTGGGTGGCCGCCTGGCTGACCTGGTCTCACCGGCCAAGGCTTCCATCATGCTGCTCATTGCGATGGTGGTTGCGTTGATTATCCAGCACTACGTTGCCATTTATCCCGTTCCCACGCTGGTAATGACATTCATTTTGGGCGGCACTTCTTTCGCGCTGGGCGCCCCTATCCAGATGCTGATGATCAATACCGCCAAAGGGTCTGAAATGCTGGCCGCTTCGGTGAGCCAGGCGAGCTTCAATATTGGAAATGCGCTAGGCGCCTTTTTGGGAGGCCTGCCTATTGCCATGGGTTATGGATATGCCTCACCGGAATGGGTGGGCGCGGCCATGGCAGGAGGGGGTGCATTGTTTGCGCTCGCTTTCATCCTTTATCAAAAGCGGAATACACGTTTGGCCGTGGAGCCCCACGCCACCGAAGCTACCGCCCCCCCTTTTGAGCAGCAGGTAACGGATATCATGGCTGCAGCAGAAGAACCCGAACCAGTGTGTTAAGCGAGGGGATTGGTGTGTGCCCGGGACAGTATCGTTACGCACGGCCCTAACATTGTCTTGAGTCAACACGATATCGTCTCACGTCAGAACAATACTATCCCAAGCCATTACAGTGTTATCTTGACTTGAGACGAACCTGTTTCGCCACATCATAGCGTTGTGACAAGTCAATACGATATCGTGTTGATAAGAGACGATACTGTCTTGACTCGACACGGTATCGTGTTGACAAGAAACGAACATGTGCCGTCATATCACAGCATCGTGTCGCCCACGAACCTCTGTTTTAACCGAGTATCATCACTATTCGTCCCGCAGGCTATCCACCGGATTGGCCCGCGCTGCACGTACCGACTGGTAGGCCACGGTAAGCAGGGCAATCAGCAACGCCGCCGTACCGGCCAACGCAAACATCCACCAGTGTACGGTGATGCGGTAGGCGAACGTGGCTAGATATCGATTGACCAATAGGTACGCCACCGGAAGGGCAATTAAATTAGCAATCAATAAAATCCGGAAAAACGGCCTGTTTAACTGCATAAACAATTGGCCTACCGAGGCTCCCAACACCTTGCGAATACTCATCTCTTTCTCGCGGATGCTGATGCTGTAGGCTGACATGCTAAACAACCCCATCATCGCTATCACTATTGAAAGCGCAGTGAATCCGCTTGTCGCAGCCCGTAGTTGCTCTTGCCGAGCATGTAACGCAGCATAGTTTTGTTCTAGAAATTCATACATAAAGGGAATGGACTCCGCATATTTATTGTTAGCCCACGTTGTTTTTAGCAGTTCCAGGGCCTTCGGTGTTCCGCCTATTGCCGTCTTCACCAATACGGTCGTTTTATAGCGGGCGGGGCCGCACTCATCGCGCGTGGAATATACGGTAGGCCGTATCAGCTTTTCAAAACCGTGGACTTTACTATCCTTAACAACGCCCACCACGGTGAAATCAACGTTGCAGCCACTGATTTTCGAGCCAATTGGCTCGGACATCCCAAACGCGGCAACGGCGCTTTCGTTAAGGATGGCATAGTGGGATGTATCATTGGCAAATTCACGAGTAAACCCCCGTCCTTGCATTATCGGAATAGCCAGTGTCGCAAAATAGTCATCAGATACGCCAATGTGCTCGGCTTCTTTTACTGCGTCAATGTAAGAGAATTGCTTTATTGGAGGCGATTCTATATTCCCTGGTGCATCGGTCGTGGCGGTCACATGTTGGATTTCCGGATGGACCACCAACTTATTCCGTAACCCGTCAATCCCCTCGATTATGGGAATATACATTCCCCAGTTTTTTAAGGCGATTACTTGGCTGGGTTCGAATCCCCGCTCTTCGCTACGGATATACGCGAGCTGCCTGCTTAAAATAAACATGGACGTGATGAATAGGATAGCGATAACGAACTGAAAGGTAAGCAGGCCGTTGCGAAACCATTGCATGCGATGGCTCGTGGAAAACCCTCCTTTCAATACGCTAGTGGGCTTCAGTCCAGACAGGAAAAATGCTGGGTAGCTCCCCGAGACTACCGCCGTGGCAAGTGTGGCAGCGATGAACTGCCAAATCAATCGGGTATTTGACGAGAAATCGCCGATTTCGTAGCCAAACCATTTTTGCAGCCCATTTTGGCAAAGCCCCACCATCCAGCAGGCTATAATGGCGGCCAGCAAACATTGTACAAACACCTCCAGCAAAAATTGCAATGCCAACCGCTTCCTGCCAACACCGAAGATTTTTTTGACACCAACCTCCTTCGCGCGCCTATTCGCCTGCGAAACCATCAAGTTGGCGAAATTAACAGCCGCCAATATGAGTATCACTATTGACAATAGGCCCAGCGCCAACACAATGAAATAGCCGCTACTGGATCCGTTTTTGGGACGCAGGTGTAAATTTTTCAACGGATCCAAATAAACTTCACCCCCTGCAAAAGCGGAGGAAATCGAATATTGGTGCTGGGATACTTCTTGTCGATAGATGTCGTTTATTTTTCGTTGTACAGCAGCAAGGTTGGCATGCTCGTGGACCTGGATATATGTTTGATAGAAAAAGGGGTTCCCTTCCCGTTCTTCCAGAATCCGATCGTCATCGATTAATACAAACTCGTAGTCAAAAATGGACAGCGACCGCTTTTCCCCGATGCCATGTATTTTTTCATACATCCCTGCGTTCGCACTTAGCATCCCCACGTTCCTTGGCTCAGCCAGTTGTCCGCCTGTTTCTCGGAACAGTATTTTGGCTATCGACTCGCTCACCAAATTAACGCCGGAATAAGCCGTGTCATCTAACGCAAAACCTCGTGGCTCCACGGCCATTATCCTTGCAAACCCTTTATCAGCGAGTTTGGCACTGTTGATCAGGGCCACTTCATCTCCAAACAACGGCGTGCCACCCCAAGTATAGTGGTAAACCCTTCCCACTTCTTTCACTTCGGGCACTTTTTCCTTAATCCGGTTCGCAAGCGACGGAGGCGTTTGGTCCGTGAATTGACCCTGGTACGTAAGCCCCACCAAGTAGATATGCTCATAATTCGGGTTCCACTTGTCGTAGCTTGTTTCGCGATTGATATACAGGTATGCCAGGATGAACCCCGCAAACCCCAATGCCAAGCCTAGGATGTTTAGCGATGTAAACAACTTCGACCGCCACACATTCCGCCACGCAATCTTCAGGTTATTCAAACTCATGGTTATTCATTTGTATAATGGATAGCTAGTGCGTATATTTTCCATAAACTTTCCCTACTACGCTACCCCGCATCGTCACACCAAATTCATTACCAAATAGTTAATCTGCTGTTTTTCAAACAAGCAAAAAAGGAAGCACCAACGAAAGTGTCCGATACCGAACACGTGGTGTTCGATATCGGACAGTGCGCCGTTGCAGATGAGTAAGGTTATGTGAGTAAATCGAGTTTCACCAGTGCATAGAAAAGCGCGGCGGTATGCAGCGCTTGGCCGAATTGGTTATCGAGCAACAGCTGCTTCAGTTCCGTGGGCGAAGCCAGTATGACCTCGATTTCTTCCTGGTCGTCTAAATCCTGTTCCTGCACTTTTACGCCGCCGGTGAGCAGGTACGTGGTGGTGATATTGTTTGATGTTGCGGGATTAGGAAAAAGGGAAGAAATTTCTTCTATGGTATCGAACCGGTAGCCTGTTTCTTCCAGCAATTCACGTCGTGCCGCCTCAACGGCATCCTCACCGGGGTCGATGACACCGCCGGGAATCTCGAGCACGTTCTGTTGTACGCCATGTCGGTATTGCCGAACCAGGATAAACCGGTTATCGGCTGTAAGGGCCACCATATTTACCCAATCGGGGTACTCCAGCACATAATATTCGGGTACGATATGGCCGTTGGGCATGCGGCACACGTCTTTGCGCAACACGGCCCACGGTGCCCGCACGAGGTATTCGGACGACAGGGTCTCCCACTGCATATCAGGCAATGTCTTTCATGATGCGGTCCACGCGGTCCTCCAGCTCACGGCCCACGCGCTCGAAATCTGCCCGATCGGCCAGCGGCTGCTTCACGCTGCAATAGAATTTTATCTTGGGCTCCGTGCCCGAAGGCCTGGCCGAAATCACGTCTCCGTCTACCGTGATGAATTGCAATACATCCGACTTGGGAAGGTTGATGACCGCCCGGTTGCCCGTTTTGAAGTTGTACGACTCGCTGTTCGCATAATCTTTGATTTCAGCCACATCGATGCCACCCAGCGTCTGCGGCGGGTTGCCGCGCAAACGCTCCATCATGGCCTTGATCTCTTCCGCACCGGCTTTGCCCTTTTTAGTCAACGAAATCAGTTTCTCTTTGTAATACCCATGCTGCACGTAGAGATCGACCAATGCATCGAAGAGCGTTTTGCCCTGATCCTTATAGTAGGCCGTCATCTCTGCGATGAATACCGCCGAAACCACGGCATCCTTGTCACGTACCAGCTCGCCGACCAAATAGCCATAGCTTTCTTCGCCGCCCACAAGGAACCGGCCGTTGCCATCCTTACCGCTAATGAGCTCGCCGATATATTTGAAGCCTGTCAGCGTATCGTAGTAAGTAACCCCATAGCGGTTGGCGATATCGGCAATAAGGTTGGTCGTAACGATGGTCTTCACCACATAGTCGTCCGGCCGCAGGTCACCTTGTTCCTTTTTCGAAGACAACACATAATCGACCAACAGGCTCCCAATCTGGTTGCCGTTAAGCAATTGATATTCTCCACGGGTATTCTTAGCCGCCGCTCCCACACGATCCGCATCCGGATCGGTGGCAAAGATTACATCGGCCCCGATGCCCTGGCCGGTTTTCACGGCCAACGACATGGCGTCTTCTTCTTCCGGGTTCGGGTAAACCACCGTCGGGAAATTGCCATCCGGCGTAGCCTGCTCTTCGACAACCTGCACATGGGTGAAACCCCATCGCGCCAAGGCGGGTGGTACCAAGGTAACACCGGTACCGTGTATGGGTGAAAAAACCACCTTTAGGTCACGCTGCCGTGCTACGGCGTCCGGCCGGATTACGAGCTTCGAAATGGCATCCAGGTATGCGTCGTCGAGCTCCTTGCCCAATAGCGTGATATTCTCTTCAACCGGCCCGAAGTGTATTTCACTTGGATCTTTGATAGCGTATACTTCGTTGATAACGTTTTTATCATGTGGCGGCACCAGTTGCCCGCCGTCATTCCAATACGCCTTATAGCCGTTGTATTCCTTCGGGTTGTGCGAAGCCGTAAGCATCACACCTGCCTGGCATCCCAAGTGCCGCACCGCGAACGAAAGGTGCGGTGTGGGCCGTAGTTCGGCAAATAAATATACCTTAACACCATTGGCGGCGAACACATCGGCCACCAAACGTGCAAATGCCTGTGAATTATTGCGGCTATCGTAAGAGATGGCCACCTTGACCTGTTTGCCCGGATAAGTTTTCAGCAGGTAATTGCTCAACCCCTGCGTGGCCCGGCCAATGGTATATTTGTTCATCCGGTTGGTGCCCACGCCCATGATGCCACGCAGTCCTCCGGTACCGAACTCCAGGTCCCTATAGAAGCTATCGGTCAGTTCAGTATATTGCTCCGTTTCAAAGAGCTGTTTGACGGACCGGATGGTATCATCGTCATACGGGGCTTTCAACCAAGCCTCGGCATTCGCTTTTATTGCTGGATCTAAATTCGGTGTTGCCATAGCGGGAATCATTTTACTACTTTGCCAAACTTATGCAAAAACCCAGTTACATACAAGCCATAATTACTGGCTAACGGTAACCGGCTTTTCTTGGCCATTATGGCAGGTCATACAGCTGATTTGCGTCATCTCACCCTTTTTTTCATCACGGTGGTTGAAATGCTTCTTGTTGATCCGCTGCGTCATTCTCATCATCCACCGGGCAGTCTCCTTATGGGGGTTAGCGTCACTCGCAAAATCCAACTTCGTGGGATTTTCCGCATTCTGCGCATGGCAAAATCCACATTTTACGCCCAAGGCGACCTTAAAACCATCCATTACCTGTTTCATTTCCTCCTGTGTGATGTTTTTCGGAAGCACTTTTAAATTGGTTGCTTTCCATTCTTGGGGCTGCGGCATGCTTTCCGGCGCAAACGAACTCAATGCAAGAATCCCGGCAAAAATGGCAACCACGGCAGCGGTCATTCGATATGTCATTTTTCTTAAGTTTATATTTATGGTAAATATAACAATCGTCCGTCCGACTGCCCGAAGGAAAAAGCTATTTAGAATGGGTTTAATCGGCGCAACTTACCTATTTGGATTCGCAAGGATTTTCGATATGTTTGACCCACATGGAAGATAATCTTGTGTTCAAAAAATACATACCCGAAGATTTTGCGGATTATTATGAGCTCGTTAAATCCGACCAGGTAATGCGGTACATCACGGGCAAGGGAATGTCAAAGGCGGACGCCAAGACTACATTCGACCGTTTTTTGAGAACAAATCAACTCGACCCACGTCTCGGCTACTTCAAAGTCGTTGACATCGATACGCAGACCCGCATCGGCGAATGCAAGCTCGTCCATTATAAAAAAGACGAATCGGTCTTTGAAATCGGCTACTTACTTAAAGAGCCGTTTTGGCGTAAGGGTTACGGAACGCTGATTTGTGAGCATCTGCTGGCCTTGGCATCAGCAATAGACCCCAATAAACACATCGTGGGCATCATCGACCCGGCCAACACTGCCTCAAGACGATTGTTGAAGAAATTCGGGTTCGCCAGTTTCTTCACGGGCGTTGAAGACGGCTTGCCCACCGAGAAACTGTGCTTAAAAAGATCCGGAGGTAACCCCACACCGTCCACGACCTTTTAGCTTTTCGCCTTCCGCGTCATTTTTTCCAGCTCGTCCCACAGTCCGTCGGGCACCGCTTCCAGTCCGCTGAATTGCCCGGCGCCCTGCAACCATTCGCCACCATCGATGGTAACGACCTCACCATTGATATATCCCGCAAAATCGGAGAGCAAGAAAGCCGCGAGGTTAGCCAACTCCTGGTGATCACCCACACGCTTGAGCGGCAC
Source organism: Parapedobacter sp. 2B3 (assembly GCF_041925275.1). NCBI lineage: Bacteria > Pseudomonadati > Bacteroidota > Sphingobacteriia > Sphingobacteriales > Sphingobacteriaceae > Parapedobacter > Parapedobacter sp. 2B3. The sequence goes on from NZ_JBHEUZ010000005.1 coordinate 28,006, forward strand.
ACGCTTTTTGAAATCGAACTGTTCGGCGAGGTCGCCCGGCAACAACCGCTCCCATGCTCCTTTTGTAGGGAATGGCCCTGGGGCAATGGCGTTACTGCGGATACCATACTTTCCCCACTCCACGGCGAGTGAACGGGTGAGTGCCAGTACACCCCCCTTTGCAGCAGCCGAGGGCACTACGTAGGCCGAGCCGGTAAACGCATAAGTGGTCACGATGTTCAATATGCTGGCGGGATGCCCGTGTGCAATCCAATATTTTCCGAACGTGAGCGTACAATTGGCCGTCCCCTTGAGCACAATGTCAATGATGGTGGAAAATGCGTTGGCGGAAAGCCGCTCGGTAGGGGAGATAAAATTGCCCGCCGCGTTGTTGAGTAAGGCATCTACCCGCCCGAACCGATCAAGCGATGCCTTCAACAATTCCTCTACCTGATCATGATCACGGATATCGCACGCAACCGGCAATACTTGCCCGCCGCTCTCTGTGGCCATCTCTTTGGCAGCTATTGCCAACACCTCCAACTTGCGGCTGGCAATCACCACCTGGGCCCCCAACCGCAAAAAATAAGTGGACATGGCCCGGCCCAGTCCGGTACCGCCGCCGGTTACCACGATGGTTTTCCCCTGAAGGGCACCTTCGCGCAATGCACCCGCTACTGCCATCATTTACCTCCTTTCAAGTTGTCAATAATCGTTTTAACAATGGAGCGCGTGGCAGGCGACCACCATTGCTTCAACAGGGCCTCGATGGCAGTGTCTTGCGCAGCGTCAAACGCAGCAATCAGTGCCTCACGCATATTGCGTTTGCTTTGCCGCCACGTATTACGTTCGTACTGCCTGTATTTGCCGAGTTGGCGTTCAGCGGCGGATCGAATACGCTGGCAATCGACCACTTCATCCACCAGCCCCACTTCGTACGCTTCGTGCGGCTTGAGCAGCCTGCCTTCCAGCAAGTAACGATATGCCCGGGCCCTGCCCAGCCAAAAGCCATACAGTTGGAAGATACTTTCAGGGACAATGAGCCCCACGGGCACTTCGTTGAGGCCGATTATGAAATCGCCATCGGCCATCACGCGGTAGTCGCAACAGCACGCCAATACACATCCCGCTGCCGGGCTGTGGCCACTGATTGCCGCTACCGTGGGCTTGTCAAATGCCACCAGTGCGCGGATGAGGTCCATAAAGGTGTGCCAAAAACGACGCACTTCCTCCTCATTATAGTCATACAGGGCAATGAGGTCCAGTCCGGCGCTGAAAAACCCCTCCTTGCCATGCAGGATAAGGCCCTCCACAGCGGGGTCCTGTTGGGCATCTTCCACTGCCTTACCCAGTTCTTCGAGCATAGGCTGGTGGAACGCATTTGACCTTCCGCGATCAAGGTACACGTGTGCTACCCGGTCTTCAACTGTTATGTTAACAAAGTCCATTCTTTCTTACTCAACCTTAATGTAGCGTACAGCCCGACCCAAACGGCCATATACATCCAAGCCTTCCACTACAATGCGGTAAGTGCCCGGTGTCTCGGCCGTATAAAATTCAAAAGATGCGATACCGTCTTGGCCGGAAATGATATTGGGTGCCCAATGGATCGTCGTACGCAGATCTTTCATTCCCGCCAGTGAATCGACCGGTGCACTATAGTCTGGCACGTAAAATTCGCGCACTTCGTAGTACCCTTGGGGGCTATGGGTAACAACCCCCGGGGTGTAGCTATTCTTAACGAAACCACCACTGTCGCCCCGTTTGGTCGTGATGATAATGACCCCACCACTGCCCATACTTCCATAAACGGCTATATTGCCAATGCCGCGCAGTACTTCAATCGTTTCCACATCAAACGGGCTGATCATGGAAAGTGCCTCGGCTTCCATATACATGCCATCCATTATGATTTGCATCGGTTGGTTGGGCGACCGGGTAGAGTAAGGCACACCATTCCGGAAAATAACGCCAACCAACCTCCCCTGCAGGCACGTGTTCAACGAGGGGCAGCCCATGGCCAGGTCTTCGGCAGTAATCACCTGATCGGCATTGCCGGGACCATTCAGGTTGCTCGAATGCTTGACTTTCTTTTCTACCTTCCTGGTAACATCCACTTCCTCCAGCAGGATGGTCTTTTCCTTCAGCCCGTATTTCTCCATCTCCCCGAATTGCGCCAGCGTATTTTTGAGGTAAGTTTGGATCGATTGGTTTACGTCTATGGTGGCATCGGGCGTATTTCTGTTGCGCGTCACCTGCTGCCTCGGCACTTCATCCAAAATCACATCCACATTTTTCCGGCCACGCTCATCCCGCGCCTGCACAACGAATTTGGTGTCTTCATAAAACAAAAGCCGGTCAAAGTTGAAGCGGCCTTCGGCATCGGTCACCGTATCTACCACCGCTGAGAAATTGCCCGTGGACAGAATGGTCACTATGGCATTGGGCACGGGTGTTTTGCCATTTAGTTTGGTCACCACGCCACTGATACGCAGGTCTTGCTCGGGGGCATAGGTTATGGCCGGATTCCTTCCGGCCACCAAGTCTTGCCAGTTGATACGGCTCCACCCTTGGGTGAGCATCAAGTTGTCCAGGTGTTGAAGCCGAATAAAATCCGTCTCTTCGAAATAGTAATCCGGCGTTTCTACATATCCTTTGATATCCGGGGTAAGCAACAGGTTCGCATATATATTCCCTTCGCGGGTACCACTGTCAATGGGCACTTTAACCAGGTCTACCACGGCGGCAGATAGGGTGGCTACGCGATTGGTATCGGTAGGCTGCCCAACGGTTAGCTGCGCGGTTACCTTCTTTTTCTGACCATACGTTTCATGTTCCGTTTCGATCGCCAACGGCAACAACGCGCCGTCATTCAGGTTAAAGATCGTTCGTTCGGCCACAGGGAGTTGCTCCGCAGCAAACAGGGTCACTTGCACTACACCTGCCGGCACGTCTTCGCGCGGGATGGTAAAAATCACCTCCCCTTTTGTCTGTTTGCTCTTTGATGCATAAAAAACAGTTCCGTCCCGTTGTAGCAGCAGCGAAATTTCCTGCCCCTGCACTAGGTCTTCGGTAGCGTATGCCTGTACAAAAAGCTGCTTATCCATTTGGTTATTCACCGCCAATGCATAACCGGAAGTCTTCACTTCGGGAAGTTCCACCTCGGCTTCGCTCCCATCGGCATAGGTTACCTTAGCCGTATAGCTAACGCCTCCTTGCGGGATGAAACTGAAACTACCCATACCGGCATAAGCCGACTCAAATTCTGCCAAACGGGTACCCGCCCCATCTTGGAGGAGGCCCGTCACGGCCACCCCTATCCCTTCGGGAGCCAACGCCTTGAAGGCTACCTTCGCCGGGTTGCCTGCTATCAGATGTCCCCCTTCCGGGAAAAATTGGATGCTGTTGGTGTTCGACGTGGTTTTCAGTGGTATCCGCTTATTGACGATACGCTTGTCGGCGGTAGACAGGGCAAGCCGTATTTCACCCGATTGGAGATTGAACGGCTGCTTATTGACGAAATCGAAGGCAATGCGCCCTTCCGGATCGGTGGTTTCGCGTCCGCGGGCAATATTCCGTCCCTCCATGACCACTTGGTAGTTGGCATCCATGTCTGCAAATGGCCCGCCATCCAGATCGGTAAACGAAATTTCGGCATGGACGCGGTGCACCGGGGAATTTTCGTAGGAAAAAACGCTATGGGCAACCACCTGATCGGTACGGGCATTGCCTATGGGAAGCGTACGGTCGTAAAAGATATCCGGCTCGAAGTTGCGCATCCAGTTGGTATAGGCACGGATCCGGTAGTTGCCCTCTTCAAGGGAATCCACCAGTTGGAAATCACCCATCGTTACTCCCGCAATGAGCGGTAGGCGGATGGACTGCACGACGCGGTCTTCGGGACCCACGAGATCGACATACAGGATTTTGCTCAGGCCCGAAAGCTGGTTATTGGCACCGAGGGTAACATACCCCTTAAACCAGATGTCATCGCCCACGGTATAATAGGGCTTATCCAAATGGAGGTATACTTTTTCGCGTGGGTACATGCCTGCATAGTCCTCCAGCTTAGCCAGTACCTCTTCGATCACGGGGGTGTCTTGCGCGCGGACTATCGGCATAGCCAACCAGCACACTATCAATAGGGAAAGAAAACGATGTAAGCGCATTATTCCATAGCTCAATTGGTTCGAACGTAATATGGTAAATATAGGTAAAAAAAATATCTTTGCAAGATGAATATCCTTATCGTAGGCTCCGGCGGCCGGGAAAGTGCGTTCGCTTGGAAGATGGCCCAAAGCCCACAGATCACCCAACTATACATCGCACCCGGCAATGCGGGCACCAGCCGTTATGGCCAGAACATTCCCATTAAGGTTACCGATTTCGAAGGCATTGCAACGTTTGTGCTAGAGCAGGCAATTGATATGGTGGTTGTAGGCCCCGAGGAGCCGCTGGTAAAAGGCATCCATGACTATTTCCTTAACCGTGCCGACCTGCGGCATATCCCGGTCATCGGCCCGCAACAACAAGGGGCCCAACTGGAAGGCAGCAAGGATTTCTCCAAGCGCTTCATGGCACGCCACGGCATTCCCACCGCTGCGTCGCAATCGTTCACCCGTGCCACATTGCCGGAGGGACTGGCCTACCTCAAGACACAGAAGCTCCCCATCGTGCTGAAAGCCGATGGGCTGGCGGCGGGAAAAGGCGTACTGATCTGCACGTCCCTGGAAGAAGCCCAAACGGAACTGAAGGCGATGTTGGCAGATGCCAAATTCGGCGAAGCAAGCAGTACCGTCGTTATCGAGGAGCATCTTTCGGGCATCGAGCTGTCCGTGTTCGTACTCACGGATGGCGATACGTATAAAGTGCTGCCGGCCGCCAAGGATTATAAACGCATCGGCGAGGGCGATACCGGGCTCAATACCGGTGGCATGGGTTCGGTATCACCCGTTCCTTTTGCCGACAACGAGTTCCTCGACAAAGTGGAGGAACGCATCATCATCCCGACCGTCGAAGGGCTAAAAAAAGACAACATCCCCTACAAAGGGTTTATTTTCATCGGCCTGATGAATATGGAAGGCAATCCTTACGTCATCGAATACAATGTACGTATGGGCGATCCTGAAACGGAGAGCGTATTGCCGCGCCTGGAAAGTGACCTGGTAGACCTCTTGCAGGGTGTGGCCCAAGGGAACCTGGTGGATCGGTCGTTTACACTTTCGCCCAAAACGGCGGCTACCGTCGTATTGGTGGCTGGCGGCTATCCCGGCCCTTATGAGTCGGGCAAAGTCATCAGCAACATCGAGAGCGTCAAAGATTCCCTGGTTTTCCATGCCGGCACGGCAGCGGAAGATGGGGTAGTAAAAACTGCCGGGGGGCGTGTAATTGCGGTCACCGCATTGGAAGACACCTTGTTCGACGCTTTGCAGCAAGCCACCGCCGACGCGGGGCGTATCTATTTCGAAGGCAAAAATTTCCGTCGGGATATCGGGTTTGACCTCCTGTAACCGGTCATTCCTTAACCTGCCGTTATCCCCTTCGCAAAGCGGGCCAGCCCCTCTTCAAGCAGCGATCGGGGGCACGCAATGTTCATGCGGAGAAAACCTTCACCTGCATCGCCATACAGGGTGCCGGGGTTAAGCCATACTTTTTCATTACGGACCAGCCTTTCGGTGAAGTCGGCCGACGAGGTGAGGATCGCACGGCAGTCAAGCCACGCCAAGTAGGTGGCTTCCAACGGCACAACGTTGATCTGTGGCAGGTGCACCGAGCAGAAGTCGGTCAAATAAGCAAAATTACCGCTGAGATAAGCTAGAAGCGAAGCTAGCCAACCCTCGCCCTGTTCGTAAGCGGCTATGAGTGCTTCGATAGCAAATGGACTCAACAGCTCCATTTCCTGTACCGTTAGCAAATGCCGGATCCTTTCCATGAGGTCTGCATGCTCGGAAAACAGGTAGCCTACCTGCAGTCCGGCCAAGTTGAAGGTCTTGCTCGGGGAGCTCACGGTCACGGACCGGGGTCCTTTTGCGCTGCCCAACGAGGCGAATGGAACGTGTTTATGCCCTTCGTACACCAAATCCGAATGTATTTCGTCCGCCAGGACCGTCACCCCGTGCCGGGCACAAATTTCGCCCATTCGGTGGAGTTCCTCGGTCGTCCATACGCGCCCCGCGGGGTTGTGGGGATTGCATAGCATCAGCAGCTTCACGGCGGGGTCTGCCGCCTTCACTTCCAAATCTGCGTAATCCATGCCATACGTTCCATCTGCAAAACAGAGGTTGTTTTCAACCACTTGCCTTTCGCAGTGGGCAATAGCAATATAAAAATGGTTGTAAACCGGCGGCTGCACCAACACCTTATCGCCAGCGGCCGTAAGCGCCCTAATGATAGCGGACAAGGCAGGTATGACCCCGGTAACCGGCCGGATCCATTCTTTCTGCAGCGTGTATCCATGCCGTTTTTGCCACCATCCGATGATTGCCTCAAAAAAGCGGGTAGGTGTTTGCGTGTAGCCGAATACGCCATGCGCTACACGGGCTTGCAGAGCTTCTTGGACAGCCGGGGCTGTTTTGAAATCCATGTCGGCAATCCACATGGGCAGTACATCGGGTTCTGTCGCATCCCACTTGATGCAGTTGGTTCGTTGGCGGTCTACGTACTCGTCGAAATGAAAATCCATAGCTCGTTGTTATCTGCGTTGCTAATATAGGATTAACCCCGATTTATCGTACGTACTAAGTTACATTCCTTTTTTCCAATGTGCCCCCAGCTTTTATACCTGTATACAGGTGTTTACCTCGGATAAAAACCTGGAATGCCATCGATATATCAAAGCTACCTCAAAACCAACAGTTTGTGGCAGCTATTGTGGCAATGCGAATTTCTTATTAGCTTTATGACCTGTGGTCCCTGAAAAGAAAAATGCGAACGATTATGTATACAAAGCTACCGTTTATCACACTTACGATGACCGCCGTTGCATATGTAATGCCTGGATTTTCCCAATCCGTTAAGCTGTTTAACGGTACGGATTTGACCGGCTGGCATGCCGATGTGCCTGCCATGGACAACGCGGCGGACGTAGCGAGCCCTTTTCTGGTGCGGGGGGGGTTGTTGGTGAGCATGGGCAATCCAAACGGCCATCTCATTACGGACCGCTCCTACAAAAATTACCGCTTGGAAGTCGAATACCGCTTCGCCGGAGAACCGGGCAACTGCGGGGTATTGGTACACGCATCCACACCGCGCATCCTTTACGGGATGTTCCCACAATCTATCGAAGTGCAGATGATGCATGATAATGCGGGCGATTTCTGGTGCATCCGTGAGGACATCCGTGTGCCTGATATGGAAGCCCGACGGGGTCCGGAGGCCGAATGGGGCACCTCTGAGGGCAAAGCCCGCCGAATCAAAAACCTTACCGACGGTTCGGAAGCCCCCCTTGGCGAATGGAACCGCATGACCATCGAGGTGCTGGATAGGCATATCCGTGTATGGGTGAATGGCGGCTTGGTCAACGACGGTTTCGACTGCACCGTAAGTGAAGGACAGATTGCCCTCCAGGCAGAAGGGGCCGAGGTGGAGTTCCGGAAAGTACTGCTGACACCCATTGATCGGCTTTCGCCTTAAAAACCCTATACCGCGGTATTTCCCCAAAACCTTATGGGTTTTTTGTTGTTGTAAGCCTAATTGAAGTAACGACTATGAACAAATTATTCAGGGCGCTGATAGCAGGATGGGGTGCGAAAAAACTTGGATTCGGATGTTTCGGAACCATTATTGTCTTTATCATCCTATATTATCTATTGGGCTACGTATTCGGCTAAGGCGTGGCCCCGGCCGTCCCTACACGCGCCCGTTTCGGCTTCCACTGTACCAAATAGACCCCCAGCAGGATTAACATGCCCCCCAAGGCATGCGACCACCCCAGCCGTTCCCCGTCGAGCACCCCCCACATCACCGCCACAATGGGCATGAGGTAGGTAACCATCGATGCGAATATAGCGGAAGTCATCTGGAGCAACTTATAAAACAGGATCATGGCCAATGCCGTACCCACCAAGCCAAGGATGGCTACATATCCCAATCCCTGCCATTGACCCGCCGTACCGGCAAATGTGCTAAAGAAACCGGTAAGCCCGAGAATGAGCAACGAGGGGCCGAACCAAATGGTAAAGACCGCAGCAGACAGCTTAAAGGAGGGGATGCCCGAAAGATACCGGTTGATGATCAGGCCGTTCATGCCGTAAAAAGCGGTGGCCAGTACGATAAGGAGCGAGTGCAGCACATCGCTTTCTCCGCCGTTGGCATCGCCGCCCATTAGCATGGCAGCCCCAACAAAACCGATGGCCGCACCGATCACCTGCCATACCCGGCTTTTGACGCCGAAAAAAAGGAATCCGAACAAAAGGATGAACATGGGCACAAGGGAATCGAGGATTCCCGCCATAGAACTACTTACGCGCTCCTGCGCCAGCGGAAACAGAAACATCGGAATGAAATTTCCCATTCCTCCCCCTGCAATAACCCAAGGCATGAGTTTCTTTGGAATGTGCTTAAAGCTCCGTATCCCAAAAAAGACCAAGGCCAAACCGGCGATACACAGGCGCAATGCGCCGACTTGCATGGGCGTATAAATCACCAAACTTTGCTTGATGAGAATAAAGGAACTGCCCCACGTAAGTGTAAGGATACCCAATATTAGCCACTTCTGGTACGCCGGATGCACAGAAAAAAATTTGCGCTAATCTCCGGTTTTTCTTTAAAATAAGCGTATGCCAACGCAAAAATGACAGCGCCCCTACATCCATATGCGGGGCGCTGTGCACGGATGTTGTAGAACTAGCTAGTTCGTACGCAAGTATACGTTCTTGTAGGTCGATTTCAGGATGAGGTCGACACCCCCACCATTGATGGTACCTTCGATGTTCTCCTGTATCCCGCCGCGAAACATGCTTGCGATTGAAATACCGGTACCCGACGATGGCGGCGCTGACATCACAATGTCGGGCATGGAATCCAGCCTTTCTGCCAGCTTAGCCCTGGCTTCTTCTTCAGCTAACCTAGCCGCGCTCCTTTCATCATCCAGCGCCTTGGGCGTAATCGCCACATTGAAGTCGCCCGCTGCATACAGTTTGCCATAACCCGTACTCATGGTCAGGTTGGCCTTGGTCGATGCCGGCATGGCCACATCCACATGGCCGTAAACCGAAACGATGGATACGGGTCCCTTGATGTCGTTGGCAAAAGTAGCCTCAATGTTTTTGTAAAGGTTTTTGATGTTCATGGGGCCACTGTTGTTTTCCAGAACGACGTCATTATAAGACGTAGAGACCTCGATTTCACCCTTCATGTTCTTGATCAGCAAGGTATCGGCAAAGATGGCCTTGTTATTGCTGAAAACGACATCGACCGTATGCGGCACCCGGATGTACAAGACATCGCTACGATCGCTGTTCCCGACAGGGTTTACCGTTATATCATCGCCCTTTTTTGCCACATTGATGCCCAACCCGGTATTGTCGATGAAGCCCGAGCTGCTCAACGCCTGCAACCCTTTGGCCCGTTCGTCTTCTTCATCAGGAGCCCCCTGGTTACTGAAAATAATCTCATTGCCTGCATAGCCTTCGATGCGGGCTCCGTTGAGGTTGACGTAAAGTTTTCCCGAAGGTCTGGCCACTTTGTATTGCTTCTGCGCCCACACTGGAAGGCAAAAGGCCAAAAGCAACGCCAGTGTAATTGTCTGTCTTTTCATCGTATTCAATTTTTGTAATTTATGTATGCTTAAAGTTTCTCTTGATATAGCAGCACGGCATAGGCCTCGTCTTTCACCGCTTCGAACGTATAGGGGTTCCGTGCCACCGAAAACAATGCCTCTTCGATGCCGAGATGATCAATCTGCGCGGCAATCCGCACGATACCTAGCTGCACCAATGGATCATCTTGGGTAGTAAGGGCCGTAGCCAGCAGGTCGGCCACCTGCGGATCATCGAGGTGGCGGCTCAACACGTCGAGAGCGGCCAAACGTACGTTCGTGTTCCCGTCACGGTTCATGGTCTGCGACAGCATGGTGACCAGCTGTTCATCCATATGTTCCGACTGCTCGATTTCCAGGATAGCGGCCAGACGCGTGCTTGCCGAGGTGCTGTCAGCCAGCCGAACGGCGAGTGGAGCCGGTGCCGGCTCACGATGGACCATGGTGTTGCGTATGGCTGGTTGTTTGGGTTCCTTGGCGGGCGCTTCTGCTGCCGCCCCCACGTCGGGTTTAGCCGTAGGCTCATCGGAAGGCGGTACCCGTTCAACAACGTGCTGTACGATTTGGGGTTCGGCAGGGCGCTGTGTTCCGTCGCCATCAAAAAACAGGTAGGTACACAGCCCGATAAGCAATGACGCCGCAACCAGCCAGGCTGCACGCCGGTACCGTGGCAAAACATGACGTCTGCTGGTAGGTTCCGGCATACGCGCTTCCGGCTTAAGCTGCGTCTGCAAGCGCTGGAGCACACCCGTGGGCGGATCCAACAGATCGAACGCCTCTCGGTGCTGTTTTACAAATTTCTTTAGTGGGTCGTTCATAACAATGTCCTATCTTTCAGTGACTGGATTATTTTTTTCTTGGCACGGTGGTATTGTGTGCGCACCGTACTGTGCGAAATGCCCAGCATCCCTGCAATTTCCTCTTGTGGGATATCTTCAAAGAGATACAGGTTCAATATGGTCTTATACCCTTGTGGCAGTTGATCGATGGCCTCCTTTACATCCTCCACCCTGCAATCAAACAGCTGATCCGCTTCTAGGTCATAGCCCTCCTCATCGGGAATATCCAGCCCCCCCGTATCGGAGAAAATGATTTTCCTCTTCCGCAGGTGGGTAATGGAGCGGTTAAGTGCGATCCGGTGAACCCAAGAGCCGAAACTCGTCGCGCTCTGCAGCCTATGGATATCGGAAAAGGCGTGGTAGAAAGACTCCTGCAGGATGTCTTCGGCCTCGGCCGTATGTGATACGATGCGGCAGATGGAGTTATAAACGGGGCGGGCGTATCTGTTGTACAGTGCCGTAAAACCCGTGTCATGCCCTTGGTGGCACAAGGCAACTAATTCGATTTCATCCTTTTTATCCGTAGGCTGCAAGTGATCTTCGTTATGTGATTCACTGTTAAGTCGCGGGTTGCCCATAAATGTTGCATGGCAAATTACTAGTAAAGTAAAAAATATTCGCTGGTTTATGTTTAATTTTATCTCCCATAATCGGTTAATAAATCCGCACGCCATGAAATTCCCCTCGCTTGCCAGCCTTTCAAGAAACGCCATTGCCATTGCCCAACGGTTTCCTACGGTGTTCATCGTCGTGGTCTTCGCCACGCTATTGGCGTGCTTCCTGATCGGTGAGCCAACCATCGACGCGAGGCTGGAAAATCAACTTTGGCAGCTATTGGCTACCTGCGGTCTGCTACTTACGCTAGGCCTTGCTGTCGACCTTTTTGCCGAATCGAGGGAGTATGCTGGCATCCGCAAGTGGGTCCTTCGGCTTGCGGCGATCATCTTGTGTGCCGTACTGTATGCTGTGCTCGACCCCGCCCTGTATCGTACCGATGTGGTACGGTTGGGCCTGCTTGCTTTTGCCTTCCACCACTTGGTGGCCTTCGCCCCTTTCATCAAACGTGGCAGCAACATCCAATTCTGGCACTTCAATAAAGCCCTGTTCTTGCGTTTGCTCACCGCTGTTCTTTACTCGGCATCTTTATATGCGGGGCTTGCGGTGGCTATCTTTGGGGTGGAGGAGCTTTTCAACCTCGACCTACCTTCGGAAATCTATGGCCAGCTTTTCGCCGTAGTGGCCATCGGCTTCAACACCCTGTTTTTCCTGGCGGGCGTACCCACCGTGTTCGACTCCGCAACAACAGGGGCATCCTACCCAAAAGGACTCAAGATATTTACGCAGTATGTGCTCATACCGCTGATGACCATCTACTTGGCTATTTTGCTGCTCTATGAAGTAAAGATACTCGTCGACTGGGAAATGCCGAAGGGCATCGTGGCTATGCTCATTTCAGGTTACGCGGTGTTTGGCATCCTGTCGTTGTTGCTCGTATGGCCCATCCGAGACGACGAAGGGAACCGTTGGTTAACCCTGTTTTCAAAGTCGTTCTACCTCACCATGATACCGCTCATCGTCTTGCTGGTCCTAGCCGTTTACCAGCGCGTATCTTACTATGGGCTTACAGAGGAACGCCACCTACTGGTGGTGCTTGCCCTATGGCTGGCCGGCACGGCCACCTATTTCCTGTGCTTCCGAAAAGGCGACATCCAACTGATTCCGGTCAGTCTTGCCGTATTGGCATTGTTGAGCACCTTCGGCCCGCAGAGCGCCACCCATGTATCGCGCCATTCGCAGCAGCGGCGGCTCGCCGAGACGCTCAACGCCGCTACGGAAGGTACAGACCAGCGGCCGAGCATCATCACTTATCTGTTGGAAGCGCATGGCCTGCAATCCCTACAGGCGTTTACCCAAGTGGATCTGCGCAGCCTTGATCGCGAAATCGATGCAACCAACGCTGAGCTGCCACCCTACCGCATCACATGGTTGAAACGAGACACCATCTTCGCCCTCTTGGAAGTGCCGCTCAGCGGAGCGTCCGAAGGGAGGTATCTCTCGATTTACCGCGAGGGCCCGGACGTGATACCGATACAGGGATACGACTATGGCTATCGGATCGAGCCGTACCGTACCGACTCGGCCACGGCACGTATCGGGACGAACGACGTTCGCATTTCCGTAGAACGGGATGGTGTACTGGCTATTAAGGTAGCCATGCAAAACGACAGCACCCTCTTGTTCGATTTGGCACCTTTGGTCGACGAAATCTACCAAGCGCATAAAAATGGGCAGCTTACTCAGCGGGGAAATGATGGGACCGGCTTTCTATATCCTGCAGAAAAGATGGAAACCACCCGGGAAAACAACCATTTTACGATAACGTTGCTCTTGGACCAAGTGAATGGCGACTTCCTGGCACCCCACGAGGAGTCGAGCCACGGTATATACGCCACCGGCTACTTGCTGTTCAAGGAAAAGTAACCCGTCTCCGTAAAATACCTATTTATAGGTATTGCCTGTCCTCGCTCGTTTGCCGAGATTCACATGGATTTATTTATGGAAGACAATATGGCAACGAGTATACTTTATGATTTCTTCCTGAAATTCTACCGTACCATCAAACACAATATTTTTTACATTCTTCTGTCGCTGGCCGTGCCCCTGATATTGTGGAAAGTACAGGTAGGCCGTGACATTGTGGTCAGCCTCACCGAGCCTGGCAGCTACGGCTATTTAAATATCCCCCTGCTTATCGCCGCATTTTCCTTGCTTGCGTTGAGTAATTGGGTCATCCCTGTGGTGGCTATTGATCTGTGGGCACTGATTATGCGGCGGCCAGTGAAATCCCAGCGGCTATACGGTGGGCTGATTGCACTTTACAATGGCGATACAGTCACCGGGCGGATGCAGTTCCCCATCCGGTATTTTGCCAGTCTGCCATGGGTAATCTTTCTCTATGTAACGGTCCTCTCCTTTTTCCCTGCCCGACCCGTTATTGCCGTGGCGGTCATCGCCGGATTAGTGCTATCGGTCTTTCTGCTCGATTGGGCATACCGTCGCAAAAGGGTGCCGCGGCTATTTCAGGGTTTGTGGGACAATGTTGCCGAGACCAAAGCGGGCAACCGTATGAAAGCGCTGCGCTACGTAGGGGTGATGAGCCTCGTATTTGCCCTCTTCCTTGTAGTAGTCGGCGCGTTGGGATTTTGGTTGCGTGCCACCACGGCCGGCCTTACGGCCCTCGTGGTGGGGGCCAACTTCGTGGGTCTCCTGGCCAACTATGCCTACATGAAGTTTGCGGAAAACGTGGACGTGCGCGTGGTCGATATCTCCTACTTCGTAAGCAAATACATCCATATCCTTTCGCTTTCGTTCACGGTGGTTGTAGCGGTGTTGCTGCAAACCAGCAACAGCCGGGCGTGGCCAGTTGAAATCGGCCAGTTATCTCCCATTTTCGTGTTGATCATTGGGATCTCGCTATACTTGTTTCTGGCCGATGTGCTGGTAACGGCCCAGCTGAATGTGACGGCCATCTACAATAGCGACCCCGCAAAATACGGTCGCGAGCGACCGGAGAATCCACCGAAAGCGGCGTGGGTCTGGTATCGGCCGTTGGTACGGGTTGTTGCTGTGGCCGCTATCTTTCTATTCTTATTTAACTCCATCAATTCGCACCGTATCCGCCGAATGATGGCGCCGCCCGAACAGGGCCCTTCAGCAGCAGCCAGACCAAGTTTGACCGACTATTTCGACAGTTGGGCGGCAAAACGCATGCCCAATCGAGGGGACACGCTTGACGTGTACCTGGTTTCCGGCCAGGGGGGCGGCTCGCGTGCGGCGGTATGGTTCTTCATGGCCATGAACTACCTAGACAGCTTGGAAAGCACGCCTGCCAGCCGGTTTTCAGACCGGGTGTTTTCCATATCCACCGTTTCAGGATCCACATCGGGTGCTGCCATGTTCTTGGCTGACAAGTACCTGGATATACCGCGAAACGCGGCGTCGATCGTGCCCCGCATGAAAACCATCTACGGCAGGAATTACCTCAGCAGCTCCTTTTGGGGCATATTAGTCGGCGACAGCTTCGAAGGCGCCAAGCACGAAGTTTTCAGCAAGCTCGCGCACCCGCAAAAGACTTTTCCAAAAGATCGGAACTATTATTTCCAGGAGGAAGAGGTACGCGGATACACAAGTGCCACACCGACGGTCGACGCTGCGCAAATAGACGGCTTTTTCAGGGACGACTACCTAACGCCCTACGTTGCCGAAGGTTCGGCGGCACCCCGCGCCGATTTACCTCTCTTTTTCATCAACAGTGCCATTGTCGAATCGGGGGAACGCGGTGTGTTTTCGCCGGTTGATCTTACCGGTTTCAGCCTGGCTGCCGACCTGTATGGCCTTTTTAAGCAGCACCACCCAAGGTACAACCTCCCCTTCATCGCCTGCGTCAACCAAAGCCAGGCCTTTCCGGTAATCAATGCTTACAATTACCTCGACGGTGCCGGCCGATTAATCGATGGCGGGATCTACGAAAACTCGGGCACAACGACCACG
The DNA here is from genome assembly GCF_041925275.1 of Parapedobacter sp. 2B3. NCBI lineage: Bacteria > Pseudomonadati > Bacteroidota > Sphingobacteriia > Sphingobacteriales > Sphingobacteriaceae > Parapedobacter > Parapedobacter sp. 2B3. The sequence continues at coordinate 43,132 of NZ_JBHEUZ010000005.1, forward strand.
TTGGAAGTATACGAAGCCCTGAAGCGGCACATTGAATCATACCCGGACACCGCCAAGACCATCAAGCTGGTTTGCATCAATATCGTAAATACGAACATGGACACCGCCAAAGACAGTGTCCGCTTCCGCCCCGCCTCGGTGCTCAATACGCTCACAGCAGCCTTCCAGAGTCCGTTTGGCGGACATGAACAGTTTAGCTACCGGAATATCATGAGGCGGGTAGCGCCTCCCGACACGGTCTTTTCATTCGCATTGGACAGGTCTGTGCCCCTCACCCGGATGCTGCAACCGGCGGCCATCGACACCATGTACGTGGCCCTCCGGGGGAGGGGCGTGCGCCATCGGTAAAAGCCGCGATCACAAATCAGTTGGGTTGCCGTTGCCTACCTGCAAAAGTTTGGCTACCTTCGCAGCGCAACGCTGGTGTTGCACAGGGTATCGCAACCCGGTATATCCAGCGTCTGCGTTCAAGGGTATACGCATTTGAAGACAACAATAGCCAAAGTCATATCCACCGTAGGTCACCCTTTTCTGACCGTTCCGCTATTTGCTGTTTTCTTACTTTTCAGTATTGAATCAACGCAACGAGCCATCTACCTCTCCCTACTGATCGTGGGTGGTATCTTCTTACCTATCGGGGTGAGGACCATCTGGGGGGTACGGAAGGGAACGTACACCAACCTAGATGTATCAGACCAAGCGCAACGGCAAAAATGGTTCGTTGCCACCATCCTCCTCCTATTGCTTGTTACCATCATCGTGTGGGCCACGAATCAAGCGTGGACACTTCGGCTGGCTTTAGCCTGTGCTTTGGGGCTACTGTTGCTAGCACAGTTGGTAAATAGGCGGATAAAGGCCTCCATGCACCTGGCCTTCCATGCATTCCTGGGGTTTCTGGTCCTTTCACTCAACTGGATTGCGGGGGTGTGTTTCCTGCTGTTTGCCGTACCGCTGGCCTGGTCACGGATACACCTGGGCCGCCATATTTGGAAAGAGGTGGTGGTAGGCATGGGTTTGGGGACGCTGCTGGGCATCGCATTTTGGATATTGCATTAAACCAAGCGCATCACCTCGGTGTCGGGGGTAATGGCGAGCCCCCGGGTCTTGGTGAGCAGGTTCAGGCCGGGCGTCTTGCCACTTTCCAACGACCCATACGCGTCAGCGACACCTAGGAAACGTGCGCCATTGATGGTAGCCCATTGGATGGTGTCGGTAAACGAAAGCTCCGGAAAATATTGGTGGATAGCCTTCAATTCAGATAAAATACATAGGCAATCATTCGAGGCAAGACTGTCCGTCCCCAAGGTGATCGTATGCCCATACTGGACAAAGTGAGGAACCTTTGGCAGCGTTCCCTCGATATATAGGTTTGCGTTGGGGCAGAAACACCAAGTGACGTTCCTCCGCTGCCGTTCAATGAAAAAGATATCCTTTGCCGTTGTGTAGGTATTGTGTACAAGCAAAACCGATGTGTCGGTCGCCAAGTAGGGCATAACCGTATGCAGGGAATTTCGTGCCTGCGCTTTGAAATCGGTGATATCCTTGCCCAAGGCCCTGTAAAAGTCGACAAACTGCCCTTCCTTATACCGGAACAACCGGTTCTCGGCTTCGCTTTCCTGGTTATGTATACTCAACGGCATTCGCTGCCTACGGGCCCCTTCATCGATCAGCTTGAATAATTCTTTGGATACGGAATAGGGTGCGTGTGCGGTAATGGAACAATCGGTCTTCCCAAATTGGGCGGCGACAGCCATTGCCTCGGCCAATTTGCCCCCGGCCAAGGCCGATTCAAACCCCAGCACTTCCACAAAGGTGTGGTAATGTAATTTGCTGGCTTTTTTTATAGCGGCCGAAATACATGTGTTCGCGTGGTCTCCCACGGCGACGATACCGTTGTCGTAAAGCTGTTTGTCTGCCGCCTTCATTGCATCTACCACCGTGGCTTCGTCGGCGGTCCGTTGTGCCATCACCTGTTGCAGGAACGGAACCAATCCGGTACCTTTCGGAATAACCCCTTTCATATGCGAAAGCTCGAGGTGGCAATGCGTGTTTACGAAGCCCGGTGTAATGATGCCGGCGTGCCGCTGGATCGCCTTTCCGGATATGGCCCGGCTTGCGGGTGGATAAACACCTCGGATAATACCATCGTCGGTTACTTCGACAATACCATCTTTGATGGCTTTTCCGGTAATCGGCAGCACATAGCTCGCCGAAAAATAGGTATTCATAGTCGCATGGGTTTCATCGTTGGTCGCAGTCAAATAAACCGAAACACACTTGCCCAAGGTTACGATGACCTGGGATCACTTCCTTCACAGAGCCAATTACCTATCGTGTCATTCAGGTTAGGCTTAATTTGACGTAATACACTGCCTTTTTTTTGGCTACTACTTCGTTCTGTTTTCTTGAGGTAGGCGCCCTGCTATCTCTTCTGAAACATGCCTCGTCTCGCTCAAAAATAAGCGACAAACATTTTAACGATATAAATTTAGATAGCTTCTTAGGCAAATATGTGTTTTTTTTCGTGCCAAACCAAACAACCGGAAAAAATACCGGCAAAAAAAGCCGTACCTTTGTGCCGTGTGTGCGGTCAAATCGAAAATCGATATACGTAGCCTGACGCTCGAGCAATTGCAGGCCCAGTTGTCGGCCATGGGCCAGCAAGCGTTTCGTGCAAAGCAGATTTATTCATGGCTCTGGCAGAAATCGAGTGTTGATTTCGAGGAAATGAGCAACCTGAGCAAGCCGCTACGCGACACGTTGAAGCAGGAATTTGCCATCAATGCCGTACGGGTACAGCGGGAACAACACAGTGGCGACCGCACCATCAAAAGTAGCTTTGCGCTCCACGACAACCACATCATTGAAGGGGTACTGATCCCCGCGCCGGACCGTATGACGGCCTGTGTGAGTTCCCAGGTGGGCTGTAGCCTCACTTGCAAGTTTTGCGCCACGGGGTATATGGACCGTAAGCGCAACCTGAACGCCGACGAGATATATGACCAAGTGGTCCTCATCGGTAAGCAAGCACAGGAACATTATAGGCAACCCCTCACCAACATCGTATACATGGGAATGGGTGAGCCATTGCTCAACTACAGCAATGTGATGAAGTCCGTCGAACGGATTACAGCACCCGACGGGTTGAACATGGCGTCAAAACGCATCACCGTTTCCACCGCCGGTATCGCCAAAATGATCAAGAAACTGGGCGACGACCAGGTACGCTTCAATTTAGCCCTTTCATTGCACGCGGCAAACGATAGTAAACGCAACGAAATCATGCCGATCAACGAGCAAAACTCACTGCGTGCGCTTGCCGAGGCACTGAAATATTACTACGCCAAAACCAAGAACCCGGTTACGTATGAGTACATTGTGTTCAACGGCGTGAATGATGGCCTTACGGATGCACAAGAACTCGCCGCTTTTTGCAAACACCTGCCATGCAAGGTCAACATCATCGAGTACAACCCCATTGCCTTTGCCGATTTCGAGAATGCAGCAGCAGACAAAATCGACCGGTTCGCCGATTTTCTCCGGCAGCGGGGGATAACGACTAATGTGCGCCGCAGCCGAGGTAAAGACATCGATGCCGCATGCGGGCAGTTGGCCATCAAGGAAACAGCCACCCCTACCACTTGAGTACCCATGCATGTCAAACGATACTTCAACGATTTGACATCGCTTTTTTTTGCGCAGACATGCGCAGGGTGCGATGCCCCGTTGGTAAGCGGCGAAAAGCTTATCTGCACCACCTGCTGGTACCACCTCCCCCGCACCCATTCCCATCAAGACAGGCAGAATAGCAGTGCCCGGCAGCTTTGGGGCAGGGTCCGTATCGAGGCAGTGGCTTCCTATTGGTATTTCCGCGAGGATTCGCGCGTAAAACGGATCATCCACCAACTGAAGTACCGCAACTGCCCCGAAATCGGCACCGTCATCGGGGCAAGGTACGGGGCGGCACTTACCGATACCGCCCCTTTCAATCAAGCGGATATCATCGTGCCGGTACCCTTGCATCCCAAAAAACTCCGCAAGCGGGGATACAACCAAAGTGCTTTTTTCGCCAACGGCATTGCCCGTTCGATGCAGTTGCCAATGGCGGAAAACGGCTTGGTTCGAAAGAGGCCTACCAAAAGCCAAACCCATAAGAACCGCTACGAGCGGTATGAAAATATGTTACAGACGTTTGAAGCAAACGATATCGATGCGATTGCCGATCGGCACGTACTACTGGTTGACGATGTGTTGACGACCGGCGCTACGCTCGAGGCCTGTGCCAGCACCTTGCTGGAAAACGGGGCTGCCCGCGTGAGTGCGGTTACCATTGCCAAAGCGCTGTAGTGTTGACGAAGGATCCGCGGTTAGGGCCACCGCCTTTTGGCGATGTACCGACGGGCACTTGCATCCCTTGCTGAAAATCCCGCAAGAAGACACGGACACCATCACGGTAGCTGCCAATGCAAGCCGGACAATTTTATACTTCATAACTTTCGTTCTTGGCATGGGCTATTTTGGACGGCACGGTTTCCGCCCGGTAAACGTTATGCAAAAGGAGGTAGGCAAATACACCCATCCCTGTTCCTACTGCATCCGCGAAAAGGTCCCACACTTCCGCCGAGCGGTAAATAAAAATCTTCCATTGCAGGAATTCCGTAAGCAACGCGAACAAGCTGGAAAAAACGATTACCTTGATGGAAATACGCCACGACGGTTTGAATGTCCCTACCCGCCGAATGGCGCCATAGTAGAGCAATACAGTGAAAACAAAGAAAAAGCCGGTATGCACCAGTTTATCTATTCCAGGAAACTTCGGCACTTCATCTGTGGCCGCCGATGGCAAGCCGCATAACACCACCACGACCACGGCCCACAACACCGCCCATATGTAATGTTTCATTCGAAAACAATTTTGTCCTTTACGGCCTCATGGAACCTGCATCTTCACCGCCTTTTTTCGTCAGGCGCTGACATGGCAGGTTTCATGTTCTCCTTTTGCCTGCTATCGAGCCATTATAATGCCAAAAAGAAACGACATCCACCACCACGGCAGATGTCGTTTGTGAGGAGATACCCCTTGTTATACGGCTACCTGTGCCTCGTAATCCGCCGCGGAAAGCAACCCCGCTGCATCCGCTGGGTTGTTCAGTTTCACACGGACAAGCCAACCCGCTCCGTATGGATCTTGATTGACCAGCTCTGGCGAACTGTCTATTTCATCATTGACCTCCAGCACCGTGGCCGTAACAGGCATAAACAAGTCGGACACCGTCTTTACCGCTTCGACGGTACCAAACACTTCGTTTTGTGCTACCTCATCACCCACGGTATTGACGTCGATGAATACGATATCGCCAAGCTCACGCTGGGCAAAATCGGTAATACCGATGATGGCTTCTTCACCTGTTACGCGAATCCATTCGTGGTCTTTCGTGTACTTTAAATCTTTAGGAAAAGTCATTTGAATACGATTTACTTACTACTTCATGCATACATTGACGACGCGGCATGGTGAATGAACACAAGCCGGTCTAAAACACCTTCCAAACATAGATAAAATTGCTTTTAATACACAATACAAAAGCAATTTTTCCAATGCTCCTCCGCCGACCCCTATGCGGCGGCTACAAGAAAATAGGATGGCAAGGTAAAACTGCAAAATACATATCTTAGCGAATTATGAATCCATATGTCCATAAGCTATCTGCGGTAGCCAAGCAGCCAAGCCGGTTGGTGATCGGCCTCATGTCGGGTACATCGCTCGATGGTTTAGATATCGCGCTCTGCCGTATTGCGGGCAGCGGTACCGGCACCACGCTTGAGCTCCTCCGCTTTGACACCAAGGAATATACCGACGAGTTCCGCGAGCGGGTACGGCAGGTCTTTGCCAAACGCACCGTGGACCAACTGGTACTCAGTGGGCTCCATGCCCTCATCGGGAAACTCCATGGGACACTGGTAAACGAAGCATTGCGCGGTTGGGGGGTGTCACCGGCCGATGTCGACCTCATCGCTAGCCACGGCCAAACGGTTTTCCACGCACCGCAATCGCTCACGGGCACCACCGACTACCCGAATAGCACGCTGCAACTGGGCGACGGCGATCACTTGGCCGTAACCACCGGCATCATTACGGTTTCCGACTTCAGGCAAAAACACGTTGCTGCAGGGGGCGAGGGCGCACCGTTGGCGGCCTACGGCGATTACTTGCTCTTCACCGACACGCATGAAACGCGTGTATTGCTTAATATCGGCGGTATTGCCAACTTCACGCTCCTTCCTGCCGCCAATGGGAATGGCAATCCCTGTTTTGCCACGGATGTAGGTCCCGGCAACACGCTCATGAATCAATACATGCTGGCGCATTTCGGGGTAGAAATGGATCGTGACGCCCAAGTGGCTGCCAAAGGCACCGTCAGCGAGCCGCTGCTGGAAGCCCTGTGCGACCACGATTTTTTTGCACTTCCTTTCCCAAAAACCACCGGTCCGGAATTGTTTAACCTCCCATACCTTGAGCGGGCTCAGCGGGCCAGTGGCACCGGAAGCCTCCGTACCCATGATGTAATGGCCACCTTGGTCGCATTCGCCGCATCGGCCATCGTTGCGTCCGTGCAACGTGCCGTACAGGCATGCCGCAATCCCTGTGTCTACATCAGCGGCGGCGGACTGCACAACCCCTTACTGGTAGAGCGCATAACCCTCGGGCTTACGGGAATACCCGTGTCTTCGTTCGAGGTGCTGGGGCTCCTACCCGATGCGAAAGAAGCTGCTCTTTTTGCTCTGTTGGCCAATGAGACCGTGGCAGGGAAGGCCGTCCATGCTACCGCGATCTTCGATTCGCCGGCGGTGTGCATGGGAAAAATCAGTTTCCCTGCTTAGCTTATTCTTCGCCGAGCGCCTCGTGGAGAAACAGCTTGAAATCGTACATCCGGCGGTAGGCCTGTAAAACACGCTCCAGGCCGTCCGCATGTTGCAAGTCAGCATCCGTAAACGACTCAAAGGCGGTGAAGCTCTTAAGCTTTAGCCAATCGATATAGGGATTATCTTCACTGAACCCGGCCGGTGGCCTTTTCAACACATCTTGTGTATCTAGCTGACAATGCTCTTTGAAAGCCGATTCATTCACAATATCCAATAGGCGGGCACCGTTGTAATCTATTTCCTGCCTGATGGCCGCCAGGTGTTCTTTCTCGGGCCGCCAATATCCCGCCGCCGCAAAGCTATTGCCCGGCTGTATGTGGATGTAATATTCAGGCCCATTCAGTTTGCGGCCGGCCGTGGAAATCCCCGCTCCCAACCACGTTTTGTACGGCGTCTTGTCCTTACTGAATCGGGTATCGCGGTAAATCCGGAAGACGCACTTGGACACCGGAATATCTGCCGAAATGTAGCGGTCCCATTGGGCGAGCCCTTGAATCAACCCTGCGGTAAAATCCTTCATGTTCTGCCAGGCGCGATCATACTCCACACGGTGTTCCTGGAACCATTCCCTATCGTTGTTTGTTTTGATTGCCTCCAAAAAACCAAATGTATTGGCATGTATATTCGTCTGCATGATGCGATGTGTTTTGTAAATCAGTACACCAACTCAAGAAATACGAGTACCGCCGGCGCGGCAAACAGCAGCCCGTCGAAACGGTCGAGCAAGCCCCCATGGCCGGGCAACACCGCACCTGAGTCCTTCACTTGCTGGCTGCGTTTGAGCATGGACTCCACCAGGTCACCGAAGGTGCCAAACAGCGAAACGACCAACGCCATACCTACCCATTGCCACCCGGCCAATACCGCAAAATAGTGGGTCAACACAAGGGAGGTTACCAACGCCAACAACACACCCCCGACAAATCCCTCCCACGTCTTGTTGGGCGATATGCGCTCGAACAGCCGGCGTTTGCCAAAAAACTTTCCTGTAAGGTATGCCCCCGTATCGTTACCCCAAAGGATTAGCATGAAACCCAGCGGCAAGCGGTGGTCATACGCATCCGTCACAAAACCCAGCGAGAAAAAGGCAATGAACGGCAACACCACATAGACCGTACCCAACAGTGTGTAGGCAATGCTGCCGAATGGCTTTTCATGCTGTTGATAAAGCGGAAGGATAAAGGCAAGCGTGACCAGCGGAATCAGCAATAGCAGGTAGCGCACATCGAAAGCGACTAAACGGTAACCGGCGAATAGCCCAAATCCGAGCGTACCCAATAGCGCCCCCAACAGCCTGTTCGGCTTACCGGTATCGTCGCCGATGATCCGGTAAAATTCATTTACGCAGTAGGCACTCAACAAGATAAAAAAACCTGCGAAGATATAACTCCCCAACAACATGGAGGCCACCATAACGATGACAAAAAAGAGGGCAGTGATGGCACGTATTTTCATGTGGGCTATTGTTCGCTATCTTCTCCTTCCATTTGGGCTATCAAGCCCCTAGCAAACACCTCTTCAGATTCGTGGACGTACAGCTCCACTTGGCCAAACCGATAAGATGAATCCTGCTTATTCATAATCACCGCCGACACGCCATGCTCTTCAAGCATCTGCTTGGTGATCTCCGCTTGGACGGGATTGGCGGTAGTAAATAGTTTAACCCAGTGTTTTTCCATGGCGTCGTGTGTTTTTTTCCGTGGCCGTTTTGTGGTATTGATAGAGCAAGACTCCGGTAAGCACAAAGCTAATAAAATAAAGGTATACTGGTATTTGTTCGCCGAAGTTCATATCGTCGAGTGACTTTCCTTGCCGCTGAAGGTAAAACGCGGCTATCACCGCGGTGGCATTATTGATGAAGTGGGCCAATACGGGCAACCAGATATTCTTCCCCCACAGTAGCATATAGCCAAACAACGCCCCGAGCAACATCCGCGGCAAGAATCCGTAAAACTGTAAATGGATCGCACTGAACACGATGGCGGTGGCCCAGATGGCAAGGTGCGGGTTACGGAACCAGCGGATGAGGATGCCCTGCACACACCCACGAAACAGGAACTCTTCGCCGACGGCGGCGATGACGGCCACCACAAGGAGGTTTACCATGAGCCCCCAATAGGTGGTATCAGACAGGAAAATGCGTGTCAACTGCTCCAGCTCAGCCTCTTTGGCCCTCATCCAGTTTTCCAGGCCCGACAGTGCTTCGGGCAGTACCAGCCGTTCGTTGAGTTTGATTGCCTGCTCGAAAATGGGCGCTGAGAAAAACATAATGCCCACGATGATAAACCACAGCTGCGGGTTAACCGGAGCTTTGAAGTCGAGGTACCGATGGCGTCGCTTTTCGATGGGCCCCATCAACCATGCCGGAAAGACGAACATGCCGATGCTGGAACCCGCCTGTACGATTTTCATGAAGGCGGCATTGGAACTATCGCCCGACAGGAGCCCTTCGAGATTGCCGATGCCGGCAGACCCATTGGTTACGGCAAGCCCGATAAACACCGAGAGCATACCGAATATAACTGCTCCGGCAAAAACAAGGGCCAACAGCAGGATCAATGAAGTGATGGGATGGTTCTCTCCAGGTTGCCGGAGGCCGTCCGGGAACGCATTATGCTCGGTCATTGGCACGCATTAATTTGGGGATGAAGATACGGATTGCTGCTGACACTCGGAAACACCGATGACGGGATTGCGCGTTGGCATAATAATCGTATCTTTGATAAACAAACCCAAAGGCACCGCTATGAAAGCCTTACCAATTATAGCTCCCTTGTTAGCTGTTAGCACCTTTGCTGCGATAGGGGCGTATGCGCAGGAGGAATTTATCCCGCCGCCGTCAAAGGCGCTGACCACGGTACCCTTTTCATTGGCAGCCGAAAGCGTAATTCTCATCAAAGCCACCTTGGTAGGGAAACCGGATACGTTAAACTTTATCCTGGATACCGGAAGCAGCGGCATCTCCCTGGATTCCACGACGGCCGATGCGCTCAACCTGGTGCCCGAAGAGTCGGATATCAACATCCGTGGCATTGCGGGGGTCCGGAAAGCCGAATTTCTATATAACCAGCAACTCCAGTTAAATGACCTCATCGTAGACAGCCTCAACTTCCATATCAATGACTATGAGTTCCTATCGTATGTTTACGGAATCCGCATCGATGGGGTAATCGGCTATTCGCTGCTGAGCCGATACATCCTGAAAATAAACTACGATGACCACGAGATCACGGTTTGCTCGCAGGGGACGATAAAATATCCACGTGGGGGGCATCTATTGCGGCCTTTCATCCGAACCCTCCCCGTTCACGCCGCCCAGATCACGGACCATCGTAAAATCAATTCCCGTTTCCTTTTCGACATCGGAGCCGGGCTCTCATTGGTTTTGTCGCAGGAATTCGAAGCAGACAGCACCGTCGTGCGCAAGAAACGCAAGCGATTTCCCGTAGAAGCGCACGGCGTAGGCGGAAAACTCGATATGGAGATGACGCTGGTGAAGGATTTCAGGCTGGGCCCCTACCGCTTCCGCAATGTGCCCACCATGATATTCGAAGATGAGTTCAATGTGACGTCCTATCCCTACCTGGGCGGACTGATCGGCAACCAGATCCTGAAACGGTTTAACCTCATCGTCAACTACCAACGGCGAGAAATCCACTTGAAACCAAACTCGTTATACCGCGAGCCATTCGAGTATTCCTACTCGGGCATGGAACTGTACTACATAAATGACCACATCATCGTCGGTTCCATCGTGAAAGGCTCTCCGGCCGATCTGGGGGGGCTCGAGGAAGGCGATATCGTCATCGCGGTCGACAACAATGCCAACCAGAATTTTGCGCAATATAAAAAGGCACTGACATCGGCCAGAAAGCACGTGCGGCTGATTATCCGGCGGGATGAAGAACTGATGGATATCCCCATCAAACTGATGAGTCTTCTATAGGCCAAAAAGGTATATGCACCGATTATTCCTACCTTAGCGTTTGAAAACCCGGCATGTGAAAAAATTAATGGTCAATAAGCAGGAAAAAGAAACCATCGACGAAGCCATCGCCCACTGGCGGGAGACGGGACTGCTTGACGACGTTGCTGCAGAGCGGTTGGGCGAATCATATGAAGTAAAGGGCTTTGACTGGAAAAGGCTGGCCCAGTATGCGTTCTGGGTAGCCCTCTCGTGCGTGGTATTGGCATTTCTCTCGTTGTTTGCCGATCAGCTGGTGCTCCGTTGGATCGAGCGGCTGTACGACACACCGGATGTGGTGATCTGTGTTTTCTGTTTTGTATTGGCTTCCGTGTTTTATGCCTGGGGCTTCCGGAATAAGCGCAAACACCCCGACAAGACGTTCAGCAACGAGGCCCTGATGGCCGTTGGCGTATTTGCGACCGCTGCATTTATCGGTTACCTGGGGAAAATCATCGACAAAGGGTCGGGGCATTTCTCGCTGTTGTTTCTCGCTTCGGTGGTTGTTTATGGCATCCTGTCTGTTAAGCTATCTTCCAGGTTAATCTGGGTCTTCACATTGGCCGCCTTCGGGATCTGGTTTGCAACCGAAACGGCCTATCACAGCAACTGGGGGTTCCGTTTCTGGGGCATGAACTACCCTTTGCGCTTTACGCTGTTCGGCGCGTTACTCACTGCATTTTCGGTGTTTTGGCAACACCGAATCAGACCAATTGGCCAATTCCGGCAACTCACGTATATCATCGGACTTACTTACCTGATGACTGCGCTGTGGTTGTTATCCATTTTCGGCAACTACAGTGATTTGGACATGTGGTCGCAGGTGCGGCAGTGGCACATCTTCTATTGGGGGTTGTTGTCGTCGGCCGTATCGTTGGGCCTGGCTTGGTATGGGTTGAAAAAACACGACAATGTTGCCCGCGAATTCGGCATTGTCTTTCTGATCATCAACATTTATACACGGTTTTTCGAGTACCTCTGGGACAATATCAACCGGGCTGTATTCTTCTTGTTGCTGGCATTGTCATTCTGGTACATCGGACGCTGGGCCGAGCGGATATGGCGCGGGGAAATAAAATAGGGTGCTCCGGTTAGAACACCCACTTGCCGCATTGGTTATTGTTTAACAAACTGGACGCTTGCCTGTATTTTCACGTCGTCGCTCACAACCACTGCACCGGCCTCGGTAACAGCGCTCCAGGTAAGGCCAAACTCCTTACGGCTGATCTTGCCCGACACTTCAAACCCCGCTTTGAAATTACCGTAAGGGTCTGTTACCGTGCCCCCAAACTCGACATCGAATTTCACGGGCTTCGTGGTTCCGCCAATGGTCAGGTCGCCGCGTAATACAAACTCATCGCTACCTTTTTCTTCGATGGAAGTCGATGTAAACGTCATCTGCGGGTGATTCGCCGCATCAAAGAAGTCGGCGGATTTCAGGTGCTCGTCACGCTGTGACTGGTTGGTGTCAATACTGGTGGTATCGATGGTAAAATCAACTTTGCCCGTGGTAAAGTTCGATTCATCTTCCGTTACCACCGTGCCGTTGAACGACCGGAAATAACCGGTAACGGTGGTGATCACCAAGTGTTTTACTTTGAATGCTACCTCTGAGTGGGTAGGATCTAATTTCCATGTAGTTGCCATAATCTCTTTTAATTGTTCGATACAAAGGTACCGCCCGTTTTACAGACGCGCATTGAACTAGGTTAAGTTTTTCTTACCCTACTTTCACATCGTAGGTGATATCGACACCACCGGCAGCGAGCATATCATGCACGGAGCAATATTTCTTTACCGCCAGTTCGGCCGCCTTTTCCGCTTTCACCGGGTCGATGGTGCCTTTCAGGGCAAACGAGATATGGATACGTGTGAAGATGTGAGGGATCGCCTCCCGCCGTTCACCTTCCACATTGATGTGCATGTCGTCTATCTGCTGGCGCTGTTTTTTGAGGATGCTCACCAAATCCAGCGCGCTGCACGAACCGAGTGCCATCAACACCAATTCCATGGGCCGGGCGCCCAGCCCCTCGCCCCCGATATCTGGGGAACCATCGATGTGCACTTTTACCTGGGTGGTGTTGCTGGCGCCCTCAAAATGGACGGCGTCGTTGACTTTCGTTAACGTGATGTTCATTATCTGCTATTTGTTAGTGCCTGTTCGAGGTCGCCGATGATGTCGGCTACATCCTCAAGCCCCACCGATATCCGTATGCTACCCGGCTGGATACCCAGTTGCAGCCGCTCGGCTTCGGTGAGCTTCGAGTGGGTAGTGGATGCCGAATGGGTAGCGATGCTACGCGAATCGCCGAGGTTAGACGTGATGCAAAGCATCTCCAGGGCATCAAGGAACCGCTTGGCCCGGTCAAATCCGCCCTTGATGACAAACGTTACGATGCCGCCCCCGGCCTTCATCTGTTTTTTGGCGAGTTCGTATTGCGGGTGCGATGGCAGAAACGGATAGCGCACTTCTTCCACTTCGGGATGCGCTTCCAATGCTTGGGCCACAGCCAGCGCGTTGCTGCAGTGACGATCCATGCGCAAGCCCAGTGTTTCCAAACTCTTGGACAACAGCCAGGCGTTGAAGGGTGCCAACGACGGACCCGTATGGCGGATGAAAAACATCAATTCATCGATGAGCGCCTGTTTCCCGACCACCACACCGCCCAGCACGCGCCCCTGCCCATCCATGTATTTGGTGGCCGAGTGGCTCACCAGGTCAAACCCATACTGGATGGGTTTCTGGAGGTACGGTGTTGCAAAGCAGTTATCCACATTGAGGATGATATCGGGATATTTTTCCTTGAATTTGCCCAGCCATTCCAGGTCCACCAGTTCCAACCCCGGATTGGACGGCGTTTCGAGAAAAATCATCCGTGTATTGGGCTGTATGGCCTGTTCCCATGTTTCCGGCTCTGCCGCATCAACATAGGTGGTGGTGATGCCCCAGCGCGGCAACAATTTGGTAAAGAGCTGGTGGGTAGAACCAAATACCGCCCGGCAGGATACGATGTGATCGCCGCTTTTCAGCAGCGCGGCAAACGATGCAAACACGGCCGCCATGCCCGAAGAGAATGCAAGCCCTGCCTCAGCGCCTTCCATGGCACATACTTTATTGATAAACTCCGTGGTATTGGGGTTTGAATAACGGGAATATACATTCCCGTGTTCTTCTTCTGCAAATATGGCCCGCCCCTGTTCGGCGCTGTCAAAAATAAAGCTGGACGTAAGGTAGAGGGGTACCGCATGTTCCCGGTAAGGAGAGCGGTCGGCCTGTTCGCGGATGGCCTTCGTTTGTTCGTTCATTTCCAATATTAATCGGACAAATTTAGCCAATGTAGCGGGCAAATACAAATCGGCCGGTGCCTCTTCTTCAACCCCTCCTTGTCTTCAGCTGGTGGTCTAGCGAGTAAGGGCCCGACCCGACAACGAGGAAAACGAGGAGCAGTGCCAAAACCACCAACGAAACCCACAGCTCGGAATTGAGGAACGTAAGCCCCCGGGTTATGTTGACGAAAAATACGGCGACAAACAACACCGGCAGTTGGAAAGCTACCGCCAGGCGCGTGGTCAACCCCAGCGCGATGAGGATACCGCCCACAAGGTGAGCGAAGGCGACGTAGTGCACAGCACCCCAGGTATAGACCTGTATATGGGTGTCTTCAATCAGCTGCCGTAGCGATTCCGTGTCGGCGAGAAACATTCCGCCCTTCAGGAAAATGACGATACCCAAACCGATGCGGATGATATCCAGCCACCGGGGATGGTGGGCATCGCCCCAGTATTCGATTTTTTCGATGAGATTCATAATAGGCCTCCTTTCCGGTCACAGAACAAAGAAGCCCGCCTTTTGTTTGAAAAGCGGGCTTCTTTGTTATCGGCCTTTATTTGGGGGTCATTTCTTGATGTACATCACCTCTTTCACCGCTTTGACCACACGCTCCACATTGGGCAGGGCCGCCTGTATTAGCGTAGGCGCATAAGGCAGGGGCACGTCGGCCGATGCAATCCGCACCACGGGTGCATCCAGGTAATCAAATGCATCGCGCTGTACCTTATAGGCAATCTCGGATGATATGGATGCCAGCGGCCATGCCTCTTCCACGATCACCAGGCGGTTGGTCCGTTTCACGGATTCGATGATCGCGCCATAATCGATGGGGCGCACCGTGCGCAGGTTGATAAGGTCAACATCTATCCCCTCTTTGGTCAGCTCTCCCACGGCAGGCTCCACTACCCGGGGCAGCATTTTACCGAATGTCACGATGGTTACGTCATTTCCCGACTTTACGGTATGTGCCTTGCCGAGCTCGAGGTAGTATTCTTCCTCGGGCACTTCGCCCTTGTCGCCGTACATCACTTCCGACTCCATGAAGATAACGGGGTCCGGGTCAATAATGGACTGTTTCAGCAGCCCTTTGGCATCGTAGGGGTTGGCAGGCACTACCACTTTAAGCCCCGGCGTATTGGCATACCAGTTTTCGAAGTTTTGGGAGTGCTGGGCAGCGAGCTGTCCGGCATTGCCCGTAGGGCCGCGGAATACGATAGGAATGGGAAACTGGCCGCCGCTCATGGAGTTCATCTTGGCCGCGGAATTGATCACTTGATCAATCGCAACCAACGAAAAGTTGAACGTCATAAACTCGATGATGGGCTTCAGCCCGTTCATCGCAGCACCGATGCCAATACCAGCGAAACCCAATTCGGAGATGGGGGTGTCAATAACACGCTTGGCACCGAACTCATCCAGCATCCCTTGGCTCACCTTGTAGGCGCCATTGTATTCGGCCACCTCCTCACCCATCAAAAAAATCTTTTCGTCTTTGCGCATTTCCTCGTTCATCGCTTCCCGAAGCGCTTCTCTGAATTGTATTTCTCTCATCGGTTGTTTTATCGTTGTCGACTGTATAGCGTTATCAAAAAATATAGCACGCAAACCTACTACAAAAAATCGACATTTTTGAACCCGTTTCTGTCAAATTTTTGTGTTTAAGGGGCATTTGGGCTATTGCAGATAACGTGCAAAGTCTCCCAGCCAATAATTGAGGTTTCCGATGGCCTCTGCAAGTTGCCAGTTGGCCCTGTTGCGGCGTTCCACATAGTTGGATATGGCGCGCACTTGGAGCACCGGTACGCCAAAATGCTGGGCTGCCTGGAATACCGCCGCCCCCTCCATGCTTTCGATATCGGGTGATAGGCGTTCGACAACCGCTTTGATAGCGGGGTCGTTACCGTGTACCGTATTCACGGTAATGCCCTTGCATTGGCGTAGGCTGTCGACAGACGAATGGGAATATCCGCTATAGAACATACACGGTGCCAGCCCCGCAGCTTGGCCATCGATGAACCGGCCGCCATCTTCCACTCCCAACTCCGAAAACGTATCCTGCACCACCCACACCACTTCACCCAGCGAGAGGGTACGGTCAAAGCTCCCCGCCACGCCCACGTTGAGCAACAGGTCGTAACGGGTGGTGGCAAGCCGTTCACCCAGTGCGAGCGCCGTAGCGACCATGCCCACGCCCGTAATCAGCGTGGTAAGCCCCTGCCGTTGCGGAGGCGGCAACTCGAGGAACGGCCCAATCTCCGCTTCCGTGGCTACAACGACCAATACATCCATCTGCTTTTGACGACGAATGTAGGCAAAATGAATTACTTTTGCCAGCAATGGTTTATCTAAGGGCGCTCCTACTGCCGTTTTCGCTGCTCTACGGCTTGGCGATTTGGCTCCGCAATCGGCTATACGATTGGGGATGGCTGCGGTCGGTTGCTTTCAGCCGATCCGTGATTGTGGTAGGCAACCTCGCCGTGGGCGGCACCGGGAAAAGCCCGATGACGGAGTACCTCGTCCGCCTGCTTTCCCAGCACGGTCGCGTGGCTACGCTCAGCCGCGGTTATGGGCGGCAAACCCGTGGATTTCTGGAAGTGATGCCCGATGATACCGCCCGCCGCGCGGGAGACGAACCCCTCCAGTTCAAGCGTAAGTTCCCCGAAATTACCGTCGCCGTAGATGAAGACCGCGTACGCGGCGTATCACGGTTGATCCAAAGCGGCCACGATACCATCGTGCTCGATGACGCCTACCAACACCGGGCATTGCGGCCGGGATTTGCGATCCTGCTGTTCGATTACCATGCGATGGATAAGCCGAAGTGGCTGCTGCCTGCCGGCAACTATCGCGACGTTTTCAGGGAACGCCGACGTGCCGACGTGATGGTCGTCACCAAAACACCTACCGGCACCACGGAGGCCGAAAAAAATCGTATCCGCCAGCAGCTATCCACCACATGCGATATACCCATATTGTTCGCAGGCATTGGTTACGGGCCGCTTACGCCGGTACTGGCGGATGAATCCAGTGCGGGTGCCTTGCATCAAGATACCGCAGTACTGCTCCTTACCGGGATTGCCAACCCCACGCCACTTTATGAGTACCTATCGCCGCAAGTGTCGGAAATCGTGCACATCCGATATGCCGACCACCACGACTATTCCGCGGCCGACATCCAAAAGGTTATCCGCCGCTTCAGCGAAATAGGCAATCCACATAAGCTGATGGTTACCACGGAAAAAGACGCACAACGACTGCGGGAACCGGCGATTTCGGGTTTATGGGCGGGGATACCCCTCTATATGGTGCCGATTCATCTTGAAATCGGCGCGGCCGACGACGCTGTTTTGCGTGAGCGGGTTTGGGCTTACCGCTCCCGTTCGCATTACTAGCTATTTCCGGTTTCCCCGGAAAGCGTACATGAGGTAAAACAGCGCTGGCAGGATGAAGATGCTACCCAGCACGAGTGCCCACCCCAGCGCATCGATACTGGCCAGGCCCCCGTGGTGGTCGGTAAGCGACAGGTCTCCGCCGTTCTTCAATAAGACGAGGTGTGGGTAGTGGCGATACGTTGCGGCAAAAAGGATCATCACCACCTGAAAACCGGCCAACAGCCGCATCCATAGCACGGAACGCCTGTTGAGCGCAACAAATAACGCGACCAACGACAACGTAGCCAGCAGTACCGCCAGTTGCCCCCACAGGTCTCCCACAATCCAATCGACAAGGGGGATACCTGAGTGATAAGCCGAGCCGAAAACCGCTCCGCCGCATGCCACCGCGATGGCAATGAATGCCCGCGCAAGCCGCACCAGCATCCGCTGGTGCCCCTCGTCTGCCGTTTGCCCCACGGCAAACACCGCCGCGAGGTAGCCACATATGGCCACCGTGAAAAATCCTACGCTCACGCCAAAGGGGTTCAGCCAGCTGTATACGTAAGCCGACAGGAAGTCGGTCGCTTCCGTGTCGATTGCCCGCGAAACCGTCGCTGCCGCAATGATGCCCAGAAAAAACGGCGTAACAAGGCTTGATAGTGTAAAAACGCGCGAATAGACCGTTTGCATCTCATCCGTTACCGCATCGTAATGCCGGAAAGCAAACGCTGTGCCACGTGCGATGATGCCCAGCAGCATCAGCACCAGTGGAATGTGCATGTAAACCGACATGGTGGTGTAGATTTCCGGAAAGCCGACGAAAAGGATGACAATGGCAATAATCAACCACATGTGGTTGGCCTCCCAGATCGGCCCAATGGCATCATACATAATGTTGCGAACGGTTTTGCGATGCTTGGGTTTACTCACCAGCTCCACGATGCCCGCACCGAAATCAGCTCCACCTAATAGGATATACAGACAGATGGAAGCCCAGAGGTAAGCGATGACGATATACAGCATAGTCGTTATGGATTCATTTGGTATTCGGGGTCTGTCGGATCATACAACCTCCCCACCATCTTGATCTGCCGGTACAGCAAGAATATCACAATCAGCGAAAGCGATATGAAAATCCCCGTAAACAGGTAGAATGAATAGACAATCCCGGGCATGGGCGTCACCGCGTCGGCTGTACGCATCACCTCATGGATAATCCACGGCTGGCGGCCCACTTCGGTGACGGTCCACCCGGCCTCCAGCGCGATATACCCCATCGGAATAGCGATTACAAATAGCCGCAGTAGCCAACGGCTGGACAGCCAAGGCCGTTTGCGGATCAACCCATACAGGTAGACGACCGCCAGCGCCGCCAGCAGCATCCCCAACCCGATCATAAGCTGAAACGCATAGTGCGTCACCGCCACCGGCGGACGGTTCTCGCGCGGCACATCCTTGAGCCCCATCACCGGCTTGTCGATATCACCATGGGTAAGAAAACTCAGCAGTCCCGGTATTTTCAACGCATACCGCACCGTATCGTTCGCCTCATCCGGGATGCCCCCTACGATAAACGGTGCCCGCGGCTCGGTGTCAAAATGTGCTTCCATTGCCGCCAGCTTCACCGGCTGCCGCTTGGCCACATCTTTCGCCGAAATATCTCCGCTGATGGGCTGCAATAATGCCGCGATACATGCCGAAAGTGCCGCAATACGAAATGCCGCATGGTGGAACGATGTGTTTTTCCCTTTCAACAGCATCAGGGCGTGCACGCCAGCAACGGCGAAACCCGTGGCGACAAAAGCAGCCAGCACCATGTGCAATGCCTGTGAAAACCATGCGTCGTTAAACATCGCAGCAATGGGATCGATGTTGAGGTATTCCCCGTCGACATAGTCAAAACCTGCCGGACTGTTCATCCACGCATTCGCGGCCACCACCAGGATACCGGAAGCGATACCACTCAGGCCCACCACCACACCGGTCGCCCAGTGGAACCACCGGTTAAACCGCCCCCATCCATACAGGAAAAATCCAAGCGCAATGGCCTCGATGAAAAAAGCGGTGCCTTCCAGCGAAAATGGCATGCCGAAAATCGGGCCGGCATGCTCCATGAAGGTCGGCCATAGTAACCCCAGCTCAAAAGAGAGCATCGTTCCCGACACAGCGCCTGTGGCAAAAAATATGGCTACCCCCCGGCTCCAGGCTTTGGTAAGTCCTTTGTACAACGCATTGCCCGTTTTCAGGTAAATGAAATGCGAAATGGACATAAAAAACGGCATCACCATGCCGATGCATGCAAAAATGATATGGAAACCCAGGGACATGGCCATCTGTGAACGGGCCGCGAGAAAATCATCCATGGCGATACTGCGATTTGTCTCCCCAAAGCTACGCAATAACGATAGGCAATGCCCGCGATTTAGGAAATAGATTTCCGGAATATCTAATTTGAAACTTTTCTAAATTAGATAGCGCCAAATGCTTCTTGCCATTCAACCATTTTGTCCGGTTCCTCTCGGACGCTTCTTCCGTTT
This sequence comes from Parapedobacter sp. 2B3, assembly GCF_041925275.1. NCBI lineage: Bacteria > Pseudomonadati > Bacteroidota > Sphingobacteriia > Sphingobacteriales > Sphingobacteriaceae > Parapedobacter > Parapedobacter sp. 2B3. Next base: position 63,262 of record NZ_JBHEUZ010000005.1, read on the forward strand.
GCCCCACCAGATATAAAACCCGGTAATCGGCAAGCTGGCGCAGATGAGACTGGCGATGAAATAGAGGATTTTGGTGGCTATCAGCTGGCACACAGCTACTGGAAATCCGGTATAAAAATATACACATATCCAGCGATTGACCACAGTCGGCGGGCGGGCTACCTTTGGTGTTATGAAAGCTTTATCCATCAGATTTGTTAACGCCCGGTTTAGGGCTGCCTGGGGTGTCGCCCTGTTTGCCATGTTTAGCTGCAGCTGCGAAAAGGACCCGGCTACGCCGGGACTGGGGAGCAACGTAGAACGGATATCCCTGTTGCTCGATTATGAAGCAGGCTATGGCGGGTATGTTTATCCCGTACATAATCCGTATGTGTTTTTTAAGGACGGCAGGTATGTGAAAGAACCTAAGATACCGGTGAATGAACTCAATCTGGATGCCTTGACGACCGAACAGGCGGTGAATTGGGGCACCTGGAAACGATCTGGCAGTGACGTCATTCTCACCAATCGGGATGGCGATGATTCGGAAAAGGAATGGCCGGGGGCGCAAGCGTTCGCCGCGAAAAAGGGTGAGTCGCTGAGTGGTGCCTTTGGTTCCATTTCCGGCGGGGGCAACCTGGCTGTTGGAGGTACGGTGGGAGTCATCTCCTACAGTAGCATGACCTTCACGCCGGATGGCTGGTTTACCAACGAAAAACTCGGAGGCGGCACCAACAGCGATCATTCCGCATTTTCGCGGCAAACTTCGGCCGGTCGGTATGAATTGGATGGCTATACGATTACACTCAATTTCAACAACGGCGATACCAAACGCTTTTTCTTCTGCTACTACGGCGAGGATAAGCAGGTGTTCCGTTTGTCAGGTCGTACTTATACCAATTAAACACGGAATAACAAGCCATTGCCAAGAAATCCAATTCGAGTTATATAATAATATGACATTTTCCAATTCATTCATTGACCGTGCGATAATCCTGTTGATATGCTTTACTTTGGTGGTTTCCTGTGCTTCCTCGCAACACGCCGAAGGAGATAATGTCATTTCGGCTTCTCAACTGATTTCCGCAATCGCCAATGGCGAGCCGGTAGCTTACCGTGACGTAACCATCGAGGGCGATCTCGATTTCACCACGCTGCAAACAACGCAGCTGACACCCAACAACTTCGTCAGCACGGCGTCTGTCCCGCTATACTTTGAGCGTTGTACGTTCAAAGGACGGGTCGTCGCGTTTGTCCATCACGGCGATACCGCTGTTTCGACACGCTTCCTCGGGTCCGTTTCATTCAACAACTGCCGGTTCCAAGCAGATGTGGATTTTCGTGGAGCGGCGTTCCAGCATCACCTCTATTTGAACCAAAGCCTGTTTGACAAGCAGGTGCAACTCCAGGCTGTGCGTGTGGGAGGCGACCTCCGCCTGGAAAAAGCTGTTTTCAGTAGCGACCTGTATGCACAGGAGGCAGTCATTCAAGGTACTTTCTGGGGAAAGGAGGCGAATATCTTAGGTCAATTTTCCTTACAGCAGGCCGATTTCTGGCAAAACGCGGTATTCTCCGCAATAGACATACAGGGATACGCCGACTTTGGCCTGGCGCAATTCCGCAGGTCGGCATTTTTCGAATACGGAAAATTCCACGGACGGTTGAACTATAGCGGTGCCATCTTCCGCTACCGTGCGGAATGGACGAAAGCCCGGTTTGAACAAGCGGCCGACTTCCAGAATGCCTGGTTTTCATTTAAGCCGGTCTTCGATGAAGTAGACTACCGGGCGGGCATCGATTTGAGCAACGTCCGCTTCGATGGCGGCGAACCCGAAAAGAATCCTCAATAATCAAAAAAACACCATGGAAACGAAACACAATTGGCTTGCACACCTGAAAACCACAACGACGTTGAGCGTTGCCGCATTACTCTTCCTTTCCTGCTCCAAAGACAGTCCGGACAATCCGGATGACGGCAACCCTGATCCGGAAGACACCGAGTACGCATTTGGCTGGTCGGGCACAGACAATGCCGAAGAAATCCCATCCAACATCTTCCTCGGGTTTGGCAATGCGAACCTGCCGGCAAGCCATTCCATTGTTGACCGCCTTCCACCAATCGGCGACCAGGGACAATACGGCACGTGCGTTACGTGGGCGGCCGGCTATAACCTGAAAACGATGCTCAATGCGATGGACAATAATTGGACAACGGCCGATTTATCGGACGATGGCCGGCAGGCCAGTCCAAAGGACCTGTTCTTATCCATTCCGGCCAATTTACGCGGCTCCAACTGCAATGGCACCAACTTCGAACCGGCTTTCCAGCAGATGATTGACCGTGGTATTGCTACCCTGGCCACCGCACCCTACACCGGCTTGGGCAATTGCACACAAGCACCGGATGCCGCAGCCACACAGGAAGCGGCCAACAACCGGCTGAGCAATTTCCGGAAAATCAACATGGAAACTGCGGAAATCAAGACCTATCTTTCGCAAAACCGGCCCGTGGTGTTTGGTGCCCGGCTAGCCGACAATTTCATGACCTGGCGCGGCGACCAGGTCATCACCAGCCATTCCACGTTCGACAACGTGGGCATGCATGCGTACCATGCCATGGTCATCGTGGGCTATGACGATAGCAAAGGCCCGAACGGAGCTTTCCGCGTGGTCAATTCATGGGGAAGAAGCTGGGGCGACACGGGGTTCATCTGGGTGGATTACCGGTTTATGACCAACCCCGAATTCGGCATGATGGGTTTTGTGGCCACCAACGGCCAAAGCGAAGACTTCGACCCGGTGGATCCGCCTGTAGCCCCCACCGGCGAGCATGACCTCGTTCCGTGGAATGTATCCGACATCAAAAACCCCGAATCGACCAACCAACGCAGTCGGCAGATGAACTATAACGTATACAACATTGGCAGCAGCCCCGTCAATGCAAGCCAGCGCTGGAACATCTGTTACATTTACTACAATGCCTTCGACGCCGAGGATTTTGGCATCATCCTGTACGACGAATATACCGACCAATACGGCACCCTGGGCCAGAATGGCGAGCTGACCACCGGAGGCTACGGCGAGTCGGGCAACTGGTGGAACCACATCAACCTCTCCCCGCAACAAGGCGTGGCCGAACTGCTTTTCAATAGCGAAAGCGTCCGTTGGACGTACACCATGCCTAACATAAGCGGATTTTACTACCTCGTTTGCATCGCTGATGCCTTTGATACTGTGGCCGAAGCCGATGAGGCCAATAATTATTTCTTCCTGACGGATGAATCCGGCTGGCCCTTAGTCATCGGCGAAGGCGTTATTTACGCTGATGCATTCGGCAATTCCAAGCAACAGGCTGTTGGTGGCATACAGAAGCAGGCTAACAAAGGTGCTCGTATGATTATTCCGGAACAAAAGGGCAAACAGAAGAACGCCTACACCCCCGGGGAAATTTCGGGTATGATTACCACGCTGAAGAAAAATGGAAAATTGAAAGCGAAAATCCAGGAATTCCAATCCGAGCGCGGAAAAGGTGGAAGGGATTGATTACAAATACTTGTGGTCTACCGCTGCGCGGATCATGGCGGGTGCATTGTTCACTCCGAACTTCTGCATGATATTGCGGCGATGGGTCTCTATGGTTAGCGGACTAAGGAACAATTGATCAGCAATTTGTTGAGTGGTCACTCCGGCGGCAATGAGCTGGAGTACCTCCTGCTCTCTACGAGTGAGCTTTGGCTTTTCCTGGATGGAAAACTCGGCCAATATCTTCTGTACCTCCGGGCTGAAATATACCTGGCCGCCATGCACCAATTGGACTGCCCGCACCAATTCATCCGCGGAGGCGTTCTTCAATAAGTAACCCTTCGCCCCATTTTGAATCATCCGGTGGATGAGACTCGCCTCGCTGTAGGTGCTTATGCCCAGCACCCTGACCTGCGGAAATGCAGAAGTAATCCGTGCACACAAATCGGTGCCGTTCACGTCGGGGAGGTTGATGTCTAACAGGACTACATCTATCCGTTGTTCACCCAGTATCCGGAAAGCCGCTTCGCCAAGAGTATGTGCCTGCGCGATGTGGATACCCTCCTGGTCGGCCAGCAGTGACCGTAACCCCTCGATAACCATGGGGTGGTCATCGATGATCATCATCTCAATGGGGCTGTTTTGCTGTAGCATAAGTCAGTTCAATGTTTACAGTGGTGCCCACACCCGCCTCCGAATGGATATCCAGCCTGCCGCCGAGGTAGGCCACCCGGCTACGCACGTTAGCCAACCCCATCCCTGGGCGCCCGTGCTTCGCTTCGTCGATCCCTACGCCGTCGTCTTCCACGGTGATGGAGAGTTGGTTGCCGCTTTGCAGGCACTGTGCCAATATATGTGTGGCCTTTGCATGCCTCAGCGCATTTGAAATCAACTCCTGTATGATGCGGTACACCATGATCTGGACGGCGCGTGGGATGTCGTCCTTCAGGCCGTAGGATTGGAAGGAAATGGATGTTTCTTCCTGTTCCAAGCTCTTACAAAAGTCGCGCAACGCTACTGCCAATCCATATTTGAGCAGCGTTTCGGGCATCAGGTTGCGCGCGATGCGGCGGAGGTCATCTACCGAGGCATCCAGCTGGTGGAGGATGGCGGGCAGGTCATTACCCGCCGCCCCGTTGGCCAATTGGACGGCCTTAGAGAGCTTCATCTTGATGCTCGACAGCGAACCGCCAAGCCCGTCGTGAAGGTCGATGGCCAGCCGCTTGCGCTCCTGCTCCTGACCTTCCAGCATGGCAGAAAAAACACTGATATGTTGCTCCTGCTCCATTTTTTCCATGTGCTGTTTCAGCAACTCCGCCTGCTGTTTGGCAATTAGTTGCTTTTTCCTGAAAATATTGTACCCTGCAAACGAGATACCTGCCACCAACACTACCGCACCAGCTAGCAATGCCGTCAACAGGCGATTGCGCTCCGCCTGCATTTCCTGTGCTTGCATCTGCTGGTTGAGCCGAATGATCTGGGCCTCCTTTTCTTTTGCCTCAAACCGCTGTTCTAGGCTATGGATCTTGAACGCCATCTCTGCATTGTGGATGCTGTCGGAAAGCCGGATATATTGCTTTTGTACGCGGTAGGCTTCGCGGATGTTGCCCAGCTTCTCGTGGCTATTCGCGAGGTTACGAAGCTGCACACTGCGGCCATTCGGCATGAGGTACCCATCGTAATCGCCCAGTATGCGTTTCACCGTATTCAGGGCCAGCTGGTTTTTACCCTGCTTGTCGTAGATGTAATAAGCACGATTCAATAACGTCGTGCTCAGCATATACATCCCGTACTCGTCGGCTAGTGCTGTTCCGCGGAGATATACTTCAAGAGCTTTGTCCAGACGCTTGTTGAAACGTTCTTCATACATGCCGAGGGCATTGAGGTACAGGATGTACGAGTAGTTGTCGGGGTGCTTTGACAGCAGTGAATCCGCACGGTTCAGCTGGCGCTCCACCTCTGCAGCTTTCACCGTTTGCGTTTCCGACAGGTATATCAGCGCTTCGGCTAATTTACTATACGAATCCACCAACTCCGGTGTGCGGGGGTAAGGCGTCAAGGCAGCAATGGCTTTCTGGAGATAATACACGGCGCGATCAAGTTCCTTACTGTTTTGGAAAATAAGGCCAATGTTATGCAAGCTTTTACCCATGCCCAGGCTATCGCCGATACGCTCATAGATGGGGATGGATTTGTTGAGGATAAGGTCCAAAAAAGCCTCTTCGTCGCCCTTGCGTTGGTATTGTGCGCCATAATTGTACCAGGTGCGGGCGAGGTACTGCTGCCCGAGAAAAGAGGTGTCTTTTTCTAGCAATCGGCTGGCCTTTTCATATGCAGCCATTGCCGAATCGACCTGAAAAAGCTCGTAAAAAACGCCGCCAACGCGGAAATGGCCTATTCCCTGTCCACGTGGATCATTGTGCTGACGCGCCAAATCGCCAATCTGAAGCGCGTAGCCCATAGCTGCCGCCGAGTCGCGGTAGGAGAAATAATCAGACAGTTCGCCAAGCAGTTCGACCTGTGCGTTATAGTCCGTGGCCATCCGCAAGGCCTTTTCCAGGCTGTCCGCATGCGCATCGAGGGCCTGTCCGTGAGCCAACCCTACGGAGGCCAGCCAACCCAGCCAATTAAGCCATATCCAGCGAAACATCGGGCACGTTTTTTCCAAAAATAGCTTTTCTTCCTTTCTTCGAAAGGCTAAGGCTGAAATATACCGGAAAATCGGTAGTGATAGCTATGCCGAAATCAGCAACATTTTTCACATAAAAGCGGTAGACCAATTTACATCGCCCGCTGCTTTGTTAGTAAGGACTAGCCGCCAAATGCATGATTATTTCGATATGGGAAGTCTCGATAACAGCACACTTACCGAAGGTCCGTCTTATAGAATCGTGGCTATCGCAGTTGGAAATACCTACTGCGTGCTGCACAGGCCACCTATCCCTGCTTACGCAGGTACTTGGTGAGGATCACAATCAATTGTCCGTCTACCCTCCCTTCGATCTGTTCGGGGTTATCCTCAACCAGCCGGATGTTCCGCACCACGGTACCTAGCTTGGCACTGATGCTGCTGCCCTTTACATCCAGCGTTTTGGTCAGCACCACGGAATCTCCATTTTGCAATACGTTGCCAAAGGCATCCTTGTGAAGCACCACCTCGCCCGGTTCTTCCGGGGCAGCAACGGCCTCGGCCCAAGCCAGGGTTTCCTCGTCGAGGTAAAGGATATCCATCGCATCGGCTGCCCAGCTTTCACCCTTCAGGCGGTTAAGCATCCGCCAGGCCAGCACCTGTACGGCAGGCACTTCGCTCCACATGGCATCCGGCAGGAAGCGCCATTCGTCGGGGTTCACCGGCTCCCGGCCTTCAATCTGCGCAAGCAGCGATTGGCACACCACCACCTCATTTTCAGCATTTCCATCCGGTGGCACGCCATAAACCACCACGTCCGTATCCTTACCGCAGAGTTCGCACTTACCACCGCTCCGGGTTAACAGTTTTTCGTTCATGGCAGCAAAGATAAAAAGGTTTTACCGGATGCCAACCCTTACTGGTCGATTCCTTTTTCCTGCATGGTATGCAGCAGTATCGCCAACATATCTTCCGGGCGGAAGGGTTTGTTCAGTATGGTATGAATGCCCATCTTGGCGAGTTTGATGCGTACGTCGGCCATGATGTCGGCCGTGAATATCACGACCTTTGTATCGGGGTATTTCTCCTGCATCGTCGCTGCCAACGAGTATCCATCCATGCCAGGCATATGCAAATCCACGAATGCCACGTGATAGGTATGCTCCGTCAATAATTCGAGCGCTTCGAGGCCCCCAACCGCACAATCGGGCATGATGCCGAAATAGGCCAATTGCTCGCGGGTGACGGTGACGTTGACCCGGTTATCTTCTACCAATAATAACTTAAGTGCACTCAATTTCCCTTCGAACGCGGTCAGTTCGGGTGAAGGCAGGGGATGTACCTGCGGGGTTCCTGTATCGGCCACCACGAAGTCTAGCTCGAAGTAAAATGTTGACCCGGCGCCGGGCTTACTATCTACTTTAATCTGCCCATTGTGCAATTCGACCAACCGCTTGGTGATGGCCAGGCCCAGCCCCGTACCGGTGTTTGCGCGTTGCGCATCCTGCTGCGCCTGTTTGAAGTCCGCGAAAATCTCTTCATGGAGCTCTTCAGGGATACCAATACCCGTATCTTCAACGGAAAAATGGAGTGTTACCCGTTCGTCGGTTTGGCGCATCACCTGTATGGAAAGCGTTACCTTTCCTTGATCGGTATATTTTATGGCATTGCTGACCAAGTTGCTCAGTATTTGGTTCAATCTAGCCGGGTCTCCGATCAATTGTTCCGGAATTTCCTGGTCAAAAAGGCTCACCAGCCGTATTCCTTTGGCATCTGCTAGCGACACGAACTGGTTCCGTATACTGCGGACAAGCCCGCCGAGGCTGAACTCGGTTTGCGCCAGATCCAATTTGTTATTGTCGATTTTATTCAGGTCCAGAATATCGTTGATAAGGGTGAGCAGGTGGTCGGCAGAGAACAAGAGGTTATCAACGATTTCGGCTTGCTGCTCGGTATGCCGCAGCCTGAGCAGGTTGGCAATACCAATGATGCCGTTCAACGGCGTCCGGATTTCGTGGCTCATCACCGAAAGGAACGCCGTCTTCGCTTTTGCAGCCTCTTCCGCAGCTTCTTTCGCCTTGAGAAGCCGGTCGGCATCTTCCTTTTCTTTGGTAATGTCCATCACCGCACCTCGCATAGCGATAACTTGTTCGTCGTTGACTACAGGCGCGCCAAGCACACGTACCCATTTTTTGTGTCCCTTGCTGAGAGTAGCTTGCGCCTCAAATTCATAGTCAATCCGTTGGTTAAGGCATCTGCTCATTGTCTCCTGAATCATTTTCTGATCTGCCACCGAAAAGAAGGACAAGTATTTTTTTGAATCCGACACGTCGAAATCATGCGGCACTTCATAAATCGCATAGACCTGTTTGGTCCAGTAGGTTTTCCCTGTTTGATGACTGTATTCCCACCCGCCCGTGGCACTAAGGTGCTGGCTGAAATCAAGCAATTGATTGCTGCGTGCAAGTTCATCACGGATTTCCCGGATTGCAAGACGTTGTTTTACCTGATCGGTTACGTCCATCATCAATCCCCTTATTTTGGTAGTCTCGCCATTCTCGGTAATTGGCATACCGATGGTGCGTATCCACTTCCTGTTTCCACGGGCGGTGGTGATGCTCAGCTCCAAATCATAGGGTTTGTCCGTTTCGACAGCCCGTTGTATACCCGATGCCAGTTTCAATTTGTCGGCATCATCCAGAAACATGAATGCTGCGTCCTTATCAGATTCGTCTTCCGGATCGCGCTCCACAATGAGATAAAGCTGTTTGGTGCCTACGGTGGTTTCTTTTTTGATATCGTACTCCCAACTGGCAATTTTCCCAAGCTCGGCGCTGAAATCGTACAACGCATTATACCATTCCAATTTGGCTTTCTCCTCTTTAAGTTCTGCCAGGTACCTTACGCGGTCGGTAATATCCTGTACGATGAGCGCTAGCCGATATTCACTGGGGTCTTCACTTTTTTCCACGGGTACAGCTTTCGCACGGTACCATTTATTGACCGATGCGTCTATATGCTGGTATTCGATAGCGGCCTCTTTACCTTCACGCATCGCTTTCTCTACCGGTCCCCGGAATAAATCAGCTTGATCACCGAACACCTCCTGGATGGTTTGGCCTAAAAATTGGGCCCTAGGCATAAATAACAAAGACTCGTCACGCACCCACACATTGCGGAACACCAGGTTGCCATCCAACTCGAAAATAATGTCTTCGATGGCCGCAATCATCGCGTGCAGGTATCCGCTAAGTTCGCGAAGCCGTTTCTCTGTTTGCCGAAGCTGCGTATCCGGCCGTTGTTGGTTAGTCTGTTTGTGTGCCATGGGCAATCATATGTCAGATGCGGTTTTAAAGGTATTAAATATTTTGATTATACCCATTATCCGTTTTATGCATGCAGGTAAGCGTTAAACAACCCTCAGGTGTAGCGAAAATCTATTTCGTTGCGTTTAACCTTAAAAACTGAGCATTTATGACAAAAAGCTACCCCCTCTTCACCCTTTTGGCCGTCCTTTTCTTTGGTGCCTGTAAAAAAAGTGACATAGAACACGACAATTCGTTTGAACGCAGTTACCAAACCTGGCTGAAATTCCGCGAATCGAGCGGCAATACCTATCGCTATGCCGTTTCCGGTGCCACATGGGCGGGTTCTTCGTGGGTGACCACTATTACTGTCTGGAGCGGCAAGGTCGTGCAGCGGGATTTCCGGTACGAGGTATTCAATGATATTCGCATTCCGGAGGGTGGTTGGGCAACGGTTCCCCTGGAAGAATTTCTGCAAGCACTTGGTTTCGATGCTGAAGACCTTCCGGAGCAAGAGCTTGAGCACTTCCATGATAACCTTCAGTGGATAGAAACAGAAGCCGAACTGGGACTTCACGAGCAAACGCCAGCCGGTCGTGTGCAGACATTGGACGAGGTGTATGAAACTGCGCGTGCCGTTTGGCTCAAAAAGCGGGGTGACGTCGATATTTTCTTCGAAGCAAAAAATGACGGGCTGATTTCATCTGCGGGCTTTGTGCCCAACAATTGCATGGACGATTGTTTTTCGGGGATTTTCATTCGGTCGATTGAGGCGATTGATTAAGGTCGAGACTGGCTCGCCATTCGTTCGAGATCGGTTCGCCAAGCCAGCACGCGTTGGCTGCCATCCCTCCACGGTGAAAGCACGTGCGAACACCTAAAACGTGGACTCACCATGCACGGACCGTGCACGCGCGTCGAAGCTGTGCCGGCCTAGTGTCGAAGCAATTTCGATATTAACTTTCCAGTGATTTAATATCGTCTCGTAAGTCGGGTAAACGTAACTGAATCGTATCCCAGACGATTTCATTGTTAACCCCGAAATAATCATGAATAATGAAATTCCGGAAGTCCTTCAGGATACGCCACTCGATTTGCGGATTTTGCGCTTTGAATTCCGCAGATAACCTTGATGCGGCTTCGCCAATTATCTCGAAATTGCGTTCGACCGCATGTCTTGTTTTGGCATCTCCCTCAAAATCGCTAAATGTGTAGCCTTCCGTGTATTCGAGAATTGCCGTGATCGCCTGTTCAATATCAAGTAACAGCAGCGGAGCTCTGGTTCAGACATGGACCAAATCCTTTTCTACGTTGGGTAGATAGACTGGCTTAATCCCTTTTCGCGATACAACATCTACCTTGTAATTGAATAGATCTTCCAGTTCGTGTGCCAACCGGATATATTGAAAACCATCGATGCGGGTGTCGAAATCAACCAGAACATCAATGTCGCTTTGATCATTTTCTTCACCTCGTGCATACGAACCAAACAGGCCAAGTTCGGAAAGACGATATTTCCTTTCCAACTCCGACTTTTTAGCCTTGAGCATTTTCAATATTTTTGCTTTGTTATACACTCACATCAAAAATAACAAATACTCACAAATATTACAACTCCTTTCGGTTACACGGGTTGGGAATATTGATATATCGTTTTTAATTTAAAGTATCGTCGTTAACGGTTGGCCCGTGTCTTTCAAAGCGGGCATCGGCGCTTTCCATTTCGTTAATTGATCAAATAAAATGGCGGATAGCTTTTCTACAATCCGGGGGTTTTCTCGGGTTCTTTTTCTATTTCATTCTCGTCTCCGTTCGCCGACCGAATATGAATCAAATGAGCGGCCTCGATAACCTTCATGAGATGCTTATGTAGGTTATACACGTAGTTGCTACCCCTACTGTCATCTGCGTTGGTGAAATCAATGGCTACGATGTGCCACCAGTATAGGGCATCGCGGTATTGCGGTAAGTTTTGAAAGTCAAAGAAATCACGGATGACACCGTGAGGATATTCCTTTTCGTCGGCATCCAAATGGAACGGGTAATATTCCTCGCGTTCGAACTGTTTCGGCTGGTAATTATTGTTGAAATAGCCATGCGCGGTGTTGATTTCATCTGGAAGTAACCTTTCACTGTTTTTTCGCATATCGAGTAGGAGTTCGCGTTCCGGCATATAAGTACTATCCATCAATCGGTGTACTAATGACAGTGCTTCCACTAGATACTCGATGAATTCATACCGCACGAATAATTCCACCAACTCATCGCGGCTCAATTGGAATCCAGACTTCAGTGCAGCTTGCAACCATTTATCAAGCTGATTACGCCATTCCGGCAAGTTTTCCCAATCGAAAAATTGGTGGATGGCAAGGTAGGGGTTACCGATCTCCCGCGGGTGCAACCGGCGTGGGAAGTAATCGTATGGGGTGTGGTTGGCAAAGGGCATAATACAACGATTAAGTTTTACAAAGAATAAACAGGTACATTCCCAGTGGAATTCCGAATTGGGTTTAACTGGGCTTCTTGAAACCGCAACTGACCATGGTTTGCCTTCAGGTAAAGGCGACCCGCACTCAATTGCTGATAAAGCACTTGTTTTACATACCTCGGGCGTAGGCATGGCGACCACCGGACACGTGCTTCTACCTCTTGGTAAATCTCCAGCCCGGCGCGGCCACAACGGAAGAAACCTGCGCTTGATAGTTTGTCGAGGATAAAACTGACTTGTTGTAGCAGGTCGGCTTCTTCTTCACGGCTCATGATAACGCCCTTTTCTTGCTGTATCTTAAATTTGGCAGCCTTGCTTTTCCCATTTAGCCTCCAAGGGGTACTGACAAGATAATCTATCGTAGTGAGGCTTTCTGTCCGTCGTATTCGTATAATCCGTTTTTCGAATATACCGAAGTCATCTTTGTCAAAATCCAAGATTTCAACATATTGCCCGCAAAAGATTTCCGATAACACGGCATCATCTTCACAGGTAAGCTTTGCACCGGTTTCCATCATTTCGTAATCCCGAAAATAAAAGGAAGGCTTACTCATCAAAAACGATACATCCTCCGCGTCGTAGCGATGGGCAGCACGCAGTTTTTGGTATTTATACCACTGCTTGAAGCCACTTTGGTCAAGCAACCCGGCATAAGAAGTCACTTTAGGTTCCATATTGTTTAGGGTTATAACGCTGGTCGGTTCACCCCTTTTGCACCCCGCCCCAAATAGGGCAGGACGCGTAAAGAGGCTTACAAACACATGAGTCTTCATTATCTTTATCAGTCAAATAATTTCAATAATTCTGTTTTATTTAATGCCTTCAGTACGTTGCCATCCGTTTGGATAAGCGAGTCGGCCAGCTCGCGCTTGTTGGCCTGCATATCAAGTATCTTCTCTTCAATACTGTCTTTACAAATCATTCGATAAGCCATCACATGCTTGTCCTGACCAATACGGTAACAGCGGTCAATGGCTTGCGCTTCTGCCGCAGGGTTCCACCAGGGGTCAAGGATATATACATAGTCTGCCGCTGTGAGATTTAACCCTGTGCCGCCGGCTTTGAGGCTTAGGAGGAATACGCGACACTGTTCTTTTTCTTGAAAATGCAGTACTTGCTCTTGCCGCTCGTCGCCGGAAGTCTTACCATCGAGGTAGGCATATTCGATTCCGGCGTCTTCCAGCCGATACTTCAACAGCGACAGCATGGCAGTAAATGCCGAGAAAATGAGCACCTTATGCTGTCCCTGCACGTCCACGACGTGGTCCAAAATTTCATCGATCTTGGTGGACGAATTGGGATAAACACGATCATTCAACAGTGCGGGGGAATTGCAAATCTGGCGCAGCTTCATCAACCCCTCGATGGCAATAAATTTCGAACGGCCGCCGTTTCCTTCTTCAAGGCTGCCGGAGAGTTTGCTTTTGAAGAACGTCCGATATTCATCGTACACGTTGCGCTGCTCGGGCAGCATTTCACAGTACAAGAGCATCTCGGATTTGTCCGGCAATTCTTTGGCCACCTGCTTCTTCGTTCGCCGGAGGATAAATGGGTTGATTGCCCGTTGCAGTTCCTCTTTCGTATCCGGAGTAGCCGACCCGTCAGCAATACCGGGATAAGCGCGTTTAAAATCGGAGAAAGTGCCGAAAAAGCCAGGGTTGACCAGCGAAAGCTGGGCATACAAATCAGCGATGCCGTTTTCAATAGGAGTGCCCGTCATGGCGATACGATATCGGGCGTTTAATTGGCTCGCCGCCTCGAACCGCTTGGAGGTCCTGTTTTTTACCGCTTGCGATTCATCGAGAATCAGGTAGCTGAAAGCAAATGACGTAAGTAAATCGATATCGGCCATCACCGTCCCGTAGGTGGTGAGCACCACCAAGCCGTCATCATGTTTCACAGATTTGTGCCGCTCCAAACCATGATGTACATGGATTTTACGCTGGGGTGCGAATTTAGCAAACTCGGCTTGCCAGTTGAACAGCAGTGTATTGGGCACTACCACCAGGCTTGCCGCCGAGTTGGGTTCTTGCTGGTAGTGGTATTCCAATGCGCTGATGACCTGCAAGGTCTTTCCGAGGCCCATATCATCTGCCAATATACCACCCCAGCCGAATTCCCTCAGAAACGCCAGCCAACTCAGCCCTGCCTCCTGGTAGTGGCGCAACGTGGCCTGTACAGTGTGCGGCTGTTCAACAGGCTGGACCGTATCCAGCTCCGTTAGTTTTCGTCGCTTGATTTCAATTCCTTTTTTGATAGCGACATTCGTAATGTGCTCGGTGTAGTTGGCGATCGTATTGAAGTGGCTAGTCGGGATTTCCAACTGTTTAATTCCTTCCTTACCTAATGCAAGCAGCGGCATTAATCTGGTTTTATCTTTATCGTATACATAGCCGAACGTACCATCTTTCAACTTAAACCAATTCTTTTTCCGCCTAAGCATATCTTTAAGTTCATCCAGCGCAATCGGCACAGTTCCCATACGCGCACTCAAATCGCCACGGTAGTAACTGCCCTTTTCCTCCGTGAACGTTAATTCCCACGACAATAGGTGCGGATAATAGTCCGTTCCCTCCGTCAAATTAACCAGGCTGATCTCCGTCCCTTCACTACGCAACCTTTCCAAACTTTCCCGCAGCCAAGTGCTGTTCTGGATCTCGGACGCCGGTAAAACGAAATAGGTTTCATCTTGGGCCGCTTTGAATGATGGATGCAACTCACGTAGCATTTCGTGGAACTTCTCTTCGGCTACCTTATCGCGGTGAAGGACATGGTATTGTTCGCCTCTTTTTCGAAATATCAAATTAGCTTCCTGCAAAGGATTTACCTCGAACCCTACGGGATAATAAGTCGACGGATAAAAGTATACACGGTCGTCGCGCTCTTCGACTTTCAACCGCTGGCTGTGTTTTTCGAGCGAACGGCTTTTAAACATACTTCTGTGGGCGGCCGTATGCAAGTTAATGGTATATCGTTCGCTAAGCGGCAGGAGTATATCCCGAAAGAAGGTATCAAAGTCCTGCGACAATACGGTGATTACAAAACCGGCCTTCCTGAATTGGTGGATAATCTCCTCGTCCTGAACATCCGCCAAAAACAACACGCTATCATCATGCTCTTTGATAAAGCATGAGTAATAGTCGCCAAGAAAACGAGGGTTTGGCATCAGGGTTCCATTGACAATGAGCGAAAGCTTCAACCGGAAAGAACTGGCTTCCTCTGTCAGGTCAAATACAAGCTGTACGGAAGCAACCGTGAGTTTAGGGAAGATTCGAGGGCCAGTAGCGGGCTTGACAGAGACAGGAAAAGCATGGTACCTGGTCGAAAAAAACAGCAAGTCAATACTATCCGGAAGGTTAGGTATCAGTTCCGCCCAATAGTCGAACAAGTATTGTTTGGTTTGTGGCGTTGTCTTTTCCACGATGCGCAGCATATTTCGACAAGCGGTTTCGGCGAATTGCTCCGGTATGTTGAGACTTTCAGGTTCATCCTCATTGGTGAGCAAATAACTTTTTTCAAATGCTGAATAGGGGTTTGTTTTGGATGTTCTCGTTCCGGTTTTGGTTAAGTAAGGCAAAAGTACCGGCAGCTGAAAATGGTACGAGCCTACCGGGATTCCGAATACCAGTTTTGCTTCGCGTTCTGGCGGCGTCACCCGTTCGGCCAGCTGGATCGTATTACCAAACTTCTCTCCATTGTGGCTATCTCCGTTCGTATAGCCGAAAACGCGACCGTGTTCGGGATGCTTTTCAAAGGGCACCTTATGGCTGCGGTAGTAGCTCGGCAAATCAAATGCGAACAACCGCTGTTGTTCCTCCGGCAAGGCGACCATTTCAGGGCGATAGAATTGTTCGAAAAACTTATCGTTGGACTTTACCTTGTACATGAGTGCGGAACAGGCATGCTTGCATAGCCCTGCGACCGGGCGGGCACATCCGCAGGATACGGCGATGTGAGCCAGAGATAACCGTAACGTAAGTGTTTTGTCATTTACCGCATTGCCCCGCAATTGCATGGTCAGGGTATCGCCGACGAGCTCCTTATTGTATGTCCAGAAGGGGTGCTTGTCGAGGTTGGTTTTTCCTGCGTAAAACGTCCGAACGTAAGCTTCGCTGAGTTTGAACGGTTCGCCGTCTTCCCAAAGAATTACATAAGGCTCTGATGCGCGACGTTTGGTTATGCTATCTGACGAACCTGAGCTATCTGAATCAACAGGTAGAACTTCATGCATGGTGATCGATTTTAGGTTTGGTGTTAATCTTTTTTCATCACGTCTTTAATCCGGTCTTCTAGCACGGCTTTATGCCATTCGTCCACCATCTTCTTCGCAGTTTCTTCCGCGTCTTTCGGATTGGCCAGTACGGCTTTGATTATCCGTTCGCCGTACTCTCCGTACTTTATCAAGATATCCTCCGACTCCACCTGCGCGATGACGTATTCGAGTACGAAGGTGTTGGCCCACCGTGTGGGGGAAAACGGGTCACACATGTATTCGGCTATCGACACATTGTCAATGAAGTCCTGGACGATTTTTTCCGGACTTAACTTAAAGATGTCACACACCTGTTGGAATTCATGTGTGATGGTAATTTTTTCCAGATTAGTCATGGTCAACGTATGGTTTTTGAGTTTGTTGGTAAATTTCTTCGAGTCGTTCGCGGTACATATCTACACGGTCTTCGACGTTACGATAAAAGAGATAACGAGTTCGAAACTCCTGTATGTCCCATAGAAAGTATTCCTTAAATGATTGGGAGCCTAGGTATTCCTGGTCCTGAATATCTCCATAGCCGTCCATCACACGTAGGAAAAAGGCCATAGCGGGGTTAGATGCTTCCTGGTTTAAATGGTATCGCGCGTAGAACTCGGCATACGATATCCGTCGCATCATAGCGTTTAGCAGCTCCGTTGGCGTACGTTGGAAGAAGACGGACATACATAAAAATTCTCCACTTAAGTTGATTCTCGTCTCTTCGTCGTAGTAAATTACCCGCTTAACATCTAGCCCCTTTTCGTAATTCTGCAGAAGTTTGCCTGCAAGTACCTTTACCTTGTTTCTCCGTGCCGGAAAACTGTAATTGCGATTCGTGGAAGTTTTGAGTATCTGCCGGAACAGTTTCAGGAAACGTTCCTTTTGATTGGCTGACAGATGCTTGGCGGGCTTAATTTCCTTTTCTCCAAGCGAACGTTCCGCCTCCAAAAATGCCTTCGTTACCATGTCGTATTCTGAAGTGTCATGCATGTGGAGATGGGCGTAACTGAAATGATTAACCATCAATTGTAGAAAATCAGGAACCGCAATTCCTATCAGTTCGCAGGAAATTTTGCAGTCTCTCGGTACATCGATAAATGCTGTTTCGACCTTCATGATAGTTCATGGAATTTCTGGTGAACGAAATCCGTCGCCGCTTCCAAGTCCACCCCCGGGTGCAGCGCGTAGCGATAACTATAACTCCGTTGTTTCGTCCGCTTCAAAGGAGCTTTTCCTTTACGTCCAACCAGCTTATAAAGCGCGGTTTTGAAGTAAATCGGGTCTATTATATTTTCTGACATACGGTCGAGCCGCCTATAGAGTTCTTGTGCCTCAATTGGTTTGTCGAAAAGACCTCTTGTCAACATTGTATACAATGCATTTAATGACTGTTGCTGATAAATCGTTACAGAATTCTTATACCTGTATTTACCGATTTCCGGATCCTCTTCACTGAGTTGAAACAGGGTTATGCTTTCAAATTGGCTCTTGTAACATTCCATCCGATAGAAAATGGTCTCACCTGCCTTCCAAATATGCATTTCGTGCCGCAATTCCTTTTCTCCGTGATGTTGGTGCTGAATAAAGGAAGCGTGACGAAAAACCTTACATAACTGACCGTACAACTCTACACCCATATCGAACCGTTTAAACCGCTCTAGATTCGGGACAAAATCATCATCCTGACCAAGCAGAAAAGACAACTCCTGTGCAGAATAGCCCCAAGCCATACGGTTCAACATCATGCAGTAGATAAAACTGGAATAGGTGAGTGAGCATTCCGTGGAAAATACGCTTACCTCGTTGTCAGCAAACAGCTTACTCACGCCGACACCCCCTCTCCGGAGTCTACTCCCATCTTCCCCTCCAACTCCTTCACCACCTCCTCGCAAATCCCCTCAAAGAAATGGGCGATGTCCTTCGCTCGATCTTTGTAAAACGGTTGCGATGTGTCCGATAAGCCTATTTCGATGTTTTGCCACCATACCGTGTGCGGGCTTAGTATCAACTGCATGCGTGCTGTTTCGATTTTACTCGCCGGGTATATAAAATCCAGTAGCTTCCGGCCCGTTACCCCACTCCAATCAATCAATTCCGCTAAATCCACCCCATAAGGCTCAAACCCAACGGCACACCGTAAATAGGTACTGATGCCCACTTCCAGCAGGTTCCGCAGTAATAAGAAACAGGTGTCAAGCTTCAATGACGGCGCTGACTGAATCAACTCGTTCAAATTGCCCATGCAGGCCTTTGCGTTCTGCCAGGTTTTTTCAACCCGCTCATACTCGGCTTTCCAATCCACAGCCACCACGTCAAAAGCAGGCTCGAAGGTTGATTTCCTGCGCAAGACCCGCCCCTTGGTCCACAGCGTATGGAAAAAGCGATTGCCTTCCGCCAGGTTCTTCTGCACGGTTTTCGTGTTCAGGTAAACCACCATGGCACTGGCTTCTCCCACCTGCATGCAGCGGAAATGGAACGGCCCTTTGTTGTTCATCAATACGACGAGGTAAAGCTCCACTTTCGACCCGCCCCCGCTCTCCTCCCGCTCTTCTGGGCGAAACAGGTAATTTCCTGAAAAGCCACCTGTATGGTAGTTCAGCATCATGACCTGTTCGGGATTATGGCTCTGGCGGATCTTATCCAATAGCTTATTGACATCCTGCTTATACTGCTCCGGCCATGGGAAGCCGTTGAAATCTTCGCAGATAAGCTGTGTGGTGGGGGTAGGGGCAGCCACGGGTTCTTTTGCGGGCTTTGCCGCAGCTGTTTCGGCCGGCTTTTCCACCTCTTTCGGCAATTGCTCCCGATAAACCTTTACCCGTGCGACCATCGAGGCGACCATTTCATCCATCGCAGCCTTCGCCTGTTCGCTCTTGTCCAGTAATATACCAAACTCCTCCACTTCGATTTCAATCGACTCTCCCTTCTTTGCCCGCAGATAGCTTTGATCCAATAGGCGGAACAAATCCACCGATGGGCCGTCATACGGGAAAATCGATTGTAATTGCGGCAGCATGCTGCGGAGGGTTTTAAACAGATGCTCCACATTATGCCCCTTGCCCCCATTGATTCCAGCAGTGGCTTGGAAGCCCTTCAGCCGCAGTTCAAGGAATTGGTGCAGCATAAACGTCGCTTGCCCATATTCACCTTTGGCAACAAAGTTGTCTGCGCCAAGCCGGAAATCGTCCGATGTCTTACGGCATTTTTCATAGTTGAGTTCAGCGAGTTCCAGCAGGCCCGTAACGGTTTTATGGGAAAACAACGGGTTGCCCTTTTTAGATGCAGCATACAGCTCGTGCTGGGGCAACGATGCATAGGTGTAATACAGGCTCCCCTGTTTCAACTGGTTTTGCCATTCGCCGGTGAGCACCAGGTCAAATGGGATTTCCTCGCTGTCTGACAGGCATAACGACACCAGGGGTGCCATCGTCTTGGGCGCTATCCCTTTTACCGGGTTGACGACCAGCAGCAGGTGCGGCCGCTCTTCTTCCAGGTAGGGGTAGGAAAACAGGAAAATACGGTGTAAATCCATGCGCTGGGTCAGCCGCTCGACAAGTTGTTGGTTGATTACTTCTTTCATAATGACTTATTGTTTGTATAGATTTTCAATACAAACGTAAAGACATTATTTCAATTAACCAAACAATTATTCAGATTTTATATACAAAACGTATGTTTACTTGAACAAATGATTAGGAATATGACACTATTGGGCGAAATTTTAGCGAAGCGGTCGGTCAACAAATCGATGGTAGCCCGCCGTACGGGGCTAAGCAAAGCACGGATGAATGAACTCACACTAACACCTACGGCCAAGCTGCGTGCAGATGAGCTCTACCTCATCGCGAAAGCGATTGACATGGAACCATGTGACCTGTTAAACGCACTCTGCGGGCATTTGGCGTTGAAGGCTGCCAATTGACGGGGATTTGGCAAACAACGATTCTTTCTTTAAATTTGCTTTTATGGATACGTTTCTAATTAAGGTACCGGAAAATAAAACCTCGCTGGTGAAAAAGCTACTGAAGGAGCTGGGTGTAAAAGTCACGCGCGAAAGTAAAGCCATGATACTTGCCCGGGAAGTCGGCGATTCGATTAAGGCCGGCAATAAACTGACGATGGATGAAATCGTACAGGAAAGCCGCGCCGTGCGCGAAGCCAAGCCCCAGTAATGATTGTTGTACTGGATTGCAATATATGGATTAGCCTGACTATCAACCGCAGGTTGGATTATATCGTCCGTATGGCGGAAACAGGCATTAGGATAGCAAGCTGCAGGGAATTGAGAGCCGAGATTACAGATGTTTTGGCTAGGCCTAAACTTCAAAAATTTGTTCCTCCCGAAAGCGTTGCCAAAGTTGCTGAATTACATGATTTGTTAGCAAAACCTACAAACTCACCAACATCCCTCAAATCGTATCAGACGGTAAAGACAATTATCTCTTCGCCCTCTGTGCAAAATCAAATGCAAACTATCTTGTATCGGGGGACAAAGTCGTCTTACAAGTGGGTATCTATGAGAATACAACAATGGTCACGCTTAGTGAACTAGAAGCAATAACCAACCAGATATAAACGTGTTCCTCAAAAATTGGTAATTAATATTCGGAAAAATAATGAAAGCTTCTAAAAGTCAAATTCTATTCCTGTTAATTACGCTCCTCTGCTGCTCCTTCGGCCAGCCGCAGCAAACTTGGCTCGCGCTCGGCGACTCCATCACATACCTCAACGAACATACCGACGAAACGGGCCACCGCATCACCAAAGGGTACATGACACTCGTCACAGAAAAACATCCCCACCTCCGTTACATCAACGAAGGGCATAATGGATGGACGGCAGTGCGGATTGCCGAACAGATCGATAACCTCGGGCTGGTAAAAGCCGATTATTATACGGTGTTCCTGGGCACCAACGACTGGTGGGCGGGGCTACCCCTTGGGTCAGTGGCTGACTACCGGAACAACACCGGCGCCGGTACCACCAGCGGCGCCTTCCGCATCATCACCGATAAGCTCCGGCAGCTGAATCCCGATGCACCCATCATTCTCATAACCCCCATGCAGCGGGCCGATTTCGTGTATATCAATGACCCTAAAAACAACGCCTGGGGTTCGTATAAACCGAATCGGAATGGCCAGACATTGGAACAGTTCGCTGATACCATCGCTGCTATCGGCCACGAAGCTGGTTTCCAGGTGGTCGATCTGTACCACCACCCCAAACTGAAACTCGAAAAGCTGGTGAAGTTCAAGTGGCTGAGGGAACCCGGAGGTGATGCATACCGTAGGTACCGATATCCGGCATATACGCAAATTCTCTTCAACCCCGAGTCGGATGAGTACCCCTACCCCGAAAAGGCCATCGACATGACCTACGACGGACTGCACCCCTCAGATAAAGGGTATCAGGCAATCGCCAATGAACTTTTAAAACATTTTTGACCGCCCATTGGTATAGTAAACTGACCACCATCTTAAACGGGTAAGCAGTATGGAAACGAAGAAGCACGTCAAGAATTTGATCATCGGTTTTGGCAAGGGCGGAAAAACCTTGGCCGCATTCCTCGCCAAACGGGGTGAACCCGTGGTGCTTGTAGAGCAGTCGGCCGATATGTACGGTGGCGCCTGTATCAACATTGCCTGCATACCCACAAAATCACTCATCGTGGAAGCGGAAAAAGGTACGGACTATCCGCGTGCATACGAAATTAAAGAACAGTTGACGGCTAGCCTGCGGCAAAAAAACTTCGAGAAAATTGCAGGTCTCGAAAACGCGGAGGTCATAACCGGAAAGGCTGCTTTCGCCTCCCAAAATGAGGTAACCGTGCAGCTGGCGGCAGGTGGGGAAGTCCGGATCGAAGCAGAACGCATTTTTATCAATACCGGCTCCCAACCAAGCATTCCGCCTATTGAAGGAATAGGCTCCGAAAAGGTATTCACCAGCGCGGGGCTGATCGCCGAAGCGGGAAGGCCGGAAAAGCTGGTCATCATCGGCGGCGGATTCATCGGGCTGGAGTTTGCCGATATGTTTGCCAAATTCGGCACCCAAGTTACCGTGCTGGACAGGCATGCACAATTCCTTCCGGATGAAGACGAGGACATCGCCGGTGAGCTCTTTAAGGTACTGACCGAAAAAACGATACACCTCGTGAATGATGCTAGCGTAGAAAAAGTGGAAGATGTGAGCAACGGGCTAGTAACAGTTTATTTTACACAAAATGGGCACCAAAAATCGTTAACAGCCAATGCGGTGCTCCTCGCTACCGGCCGGAAACCCAGTACCGACGATTTGAACCTCGCCGCTGCGGGCATCCAAACAGACAAGCGAGGATACATACAGGTCGACGACCAGCTGAAAACGAACGCACCAAACATCTGGGCAATCGGCGACTGCAATGGTGGGCCGCAGTTTACCTACATTTCGCTGGATGATTTCCGCATCATCCGCAACCAGCTTGCCGGCAACAAACAATACACTTCGCTGAAGGATAGGCAGCCGTTTCCGACCTGCGTGTTTGTCACCCCACCGTTAGCCCAGGCCGGCCTTCGCGAAAAGGAAGCCCACAAAAAAGGATACGAGGTAAAAGTGTTTAAAATCCAGGCAAGTACCATCCCTAAGGCTGCCATTTTAAACGAACGGCGGGGGGTACTCAAAGCCGTTGTTGATGCAAAAACCGACCGCATCCTCGGCTGTACATTCTTCTGCGCGGAGGCGCACGAAATGATCAATACCGTCCAGCTGGCTATTCATGCGGGCGTCACTTACGACACATTGGCCAATATGATTTTTACGCACCCCAGCATGACCGAAGCACTGAATGATTTGTTTGTGTCGCCCGCTTAGCCAACGCCAAGCAATAAACGCTACAGCATTGTTGCGTCATTTGGACGATGCTATCGACATGAAATCCACCTCCAATAATTTCTTTAAGGTCGATTGTGCCCATGCCGCGGGCATGAGCCGTAGCAACGAATTGCGGACACCGACCATCAGGGGATGGGTGTACTGGGCTGCACGGCCGATTCGCCAGGAAGTTTCGGTGATGTATTTGGTCCGCTTTAACCGCCGCTTTTCAAAATTTTTAAACGCATCTTCAACGGTGTCAGCCCGGCTGATTTCGTCGCTTAGCACCGCGACGTCTTCGAGGGCCTGACATGCCCCCTGTCCCATATTTGGGGTGGTGGCATGGGCAGCATCGCCAATCAGCAGGATGTTACCATAAGCAAAACGCGATAACGGCTTGATATCGATGATATCGTTCCATATCAGGTCTTCGTCTTTCGTATTCGACAAGATTTCTGGAATGGGATCGTGGTAACGGCTGAAGTGGTGCAGCAAATCACGCACTGAATAATTTTTATATACATTGCTGTTTTGCGGGGCATTGATACATGCGTACCAATAAATGCGCTCTTGGACCAACGGTGTCATTCCAAACCTGCCATTAGGGCCCCAGGTTTCCGACCCGCGCTGTAACCCGATGGTACCATTGCCTATTGTGGCCCGCCAACAGGTGTAACCCGCGTACCTGGCCACCGAGCCTGGAACCAATTGTTGCCGGGCAATCGAATTGACACCATCCGCAACGATCAGGTATCGGCAACAGTACCTTGTACCATCTTCGAAACGCAACACGATTCCCTCATCCCGCTGTTCAAGCCGCTGTAGTCGCTTACCGAGTTGTACTGCCGCCGAAGGTATTTTCCCTTGCAGATAACGATGTAGGTCAGCGCGGTGTACCGTCAGGTTCTTCTGATTGTACCGTGTGCTCAGCCTTTGGGTATCGGGTACAATCAGCGCACGGCCTTTGTGATCCAATACTTCATAAGTGTCGGTATAGAAGCCGATACCCTCGACCTCCTGCCGTAGGCCCAAGTATTCAAATGCCTGCATGGCATTGGCAGCCAAACCAAAACCGGCGCCAATGCCTTTCAGCGCTAGTGCCTGTTCGAAAACAAGAAAATCCTTTCGGAGTTTATGAAAAGCAACGGCTGCGGATAACCCGGCGACCCCGCCGCCAACAATGGCGTATTCACAATCCAGCTTCATGCGGTTCGCAGGGTTAATCCACCGCCCCGAACACCTTCTTCAACAGCGAAGTGGTACGGAACACCGGATTATCACGGATGGCACTTTCTTTTTCGGCGACCATCTTGAATACACCGCTGACGGTCTCCTGCGTAACGTAACTGTTTAAATCCGTTTCGAGCGACTGGTTGGTTATCCCATTGTATTTGCCAATGATTTGTTCCCAGATCTTATCGGCACCCACTTTGCCCAGCGACCCTTCCACTTTTGGTTTGAAAGCGGTAAAGAGCTGTTCTGAGGTTTTGCCCTTCAGGTAATTGGTGGCTGCTACGCTATCGCCAAGTAGAATGTTTTTCGCATCATCGAATGACATCGACGTAATGGCATTGGCGAATATCGGCACCCCTTCCTGTACGGCATCTTCGGCAGCCCGGTTCAGCAAGAGTAGCCCTTGGTCCGCCAGGCTACCCAACCCGATACCGCGCAGGGTAGCGTCTACTTTCCTGAGCTTCTCAGGCAGCAATATCTTCACCAATTCATTCTTAAAAAACCCGTCTTCGGCACCAAGTTTCTGTATCCCCTCTTTTACGCCGATGTTCAACGCCTCCTTCAGTGCGCCGGACATTTCTCCTGTGGAAATGCCGGTAAGGTCCAGATTGCTTTTCTTCTTATCCTCTCCGGCCTCGCCCTCCTGCTTATCTTTAACGGCCTTCTTCACCTTGTCGAAGATGCTTTGGGCCTGCGCGGCCGGCATCGCGAATAGCCCAGCCATAACCGCCATACAAATTGCTCGCTTTATACTTCCTACACCCATCTTATCTTGATTTACACCGCCAAAGATACGCATTTGATTTGTGGCATCATACCGAATACGAGGTGTGTACGTAACGGCTAATGCGGAGATACGGACAACCATGGAAGTGTCCGCGAGCGAACAACAAGTGTTCGATATCGAACACTATTTCAAAGAAGCACTTCGTTAATTATATTGATAATCAATCCGTTATTGTTTTGGCTTAGTTGCTGCTATTTTTCGAACAACAGGATGAACAAATTAAGAGACAGCGACTTGAGCGGCAGTAGGACTAACGCGAGGCGGGTTGTATTCAGTTCGATTAGACATGATAAGAACTTATTTTACCACGGCTTTACGGACGATCACGAAAAATAAAGGGTTTTCCTTTTTGAATATAGCAGGCTTGGCATTGGGCATCTCCTGTGCATTGCTCATCCTGCTATGGGTACAGGATGAACTGAGCGTAGACCGGTTCCATGCCAACGACGGTCGCCTTTACCAAGTATACCAACGGAGTTACTACGATGGCAAGATCGTGGGTGCTTACCATACCCAAGGCTTGCTAGCATCGGAACTGAAAAAGAATATCCCGGAGATCGAATATGCGAGCGGCATGGAGTATGTCGCGGCTCCGGGGACAAGCAGTACATTTTCGGTGGATGGCAACATCAACAAAATGACGGGCTTTTTTGTTGGTGCTGACTTTTTGAGCATGTTCAGTTACCGGGTGCTGCACGGTGATAAGCAGTCGGCGCTGACCCTACCGAACAGCATCGCCATTTCACAGCAAATGGCCGAAAACTTTTTCGGTACCATCACAAACGTTGTCGGCAAAACCATCCGTTTTGAGAATAAGAAAGACCTGCAGGTGACGGCGGTCTTTGAAGATATCCCCACCCAATCCTCCCAACAATTTGACTTTCTGATGGGGTGGGGCGATTTTGTCAGTGAAAATGCGTGGGTAAACAACTGGGGCAACACCTCGCCGGCTACATTTGTCCAGTTACGTGCGGATGCGAGCCGCGAACAGGTAGCATCGAAAATAAAAGATTTCGTCCATAATTACCGAGATCAGAGCGAGAGCTTCCGGACGGAATTGGCCTTGCAGCCGTACGGTGAACGGTATTTGCATTCGAGCTTTAAGGACGGGCATATCGCCGGCGGGCGCATTGAATATGTTCGACTATTTAGTTGGGTGGCCGCATTTGTACTGCTGATCGCTTGCATCAACTTCATGAATCTCGCAACGGCACGCTCCGCCAAACGGGCTAAGGAAATCGGGTTACGCAAAACCATAGGTGCTTCCCGGCTCTCCCTAATCAGGCAGTTTTATATGGAAGCGTTCCTACTCACCGCTTGTGCATTCTTGGTGGGGCTAGTGCTCGCTTTTTGCTTGCTCCCCCTGTTCAACCAGTTTACCGGTAAAGCTTTGACGCTACCGCTGGCCGAGCTGGGATTTTGGGGCGCTGCGTTGGCGCTTTTCATGGGCATCGGGTTAGTTGCCGGAAGTTATCCAGCCCTGTTCTTATCTTCGATGCGACCCATCCAGGTATTGAAAAACAACCACTCCCTGGGCGGCGCTGTTTTTCTCCGGAAAGGGTTGGTGGTTTTCCAATTTGCCCTTTCGGTGCTGCTGATCGTTGGCATGCTCGTCATCTATCGGCAACTAAACTACATCCAGACCACGCATGTGGGTTACGACCGCGAAAACCTCGTATACATCCCCATCGAAGGTGATCTGGTGAAGAACTATCAAGCCTTCAAAGCGGAAGCTGAAAACCGGCCTGAAATCCTTTCCGTGTCCAAGATGCGTAATTCGCCGACGTTTATTGAGCACCATGTGGATGGCATTGCGTGGCCCGGTAAAGACCCTAATCTCACCGTTTCGTTTGCAGATGCCGTGGTCGGCTACGACTTTGTGGAAACGCTGCGCCTCCAGCTAAAAGAGGGGCGCGATTTTTCACGGGCCTTCGGCGCAGATTCGGCTGCCTATCTATTAAATGAGACCGCTGCAGCACGCATGGGTTTCGAATCGGCTATCGGACAAACGGTAGATTGGGGAAACCGTCCCGGTGAAATCATCGGCGTACTCCGCGACTTCCATTTCACCTCCTTTCATCAAACCATCGAACCGCTGATCATCCGGCTGGACGAAAACTGGTCATGGGGCACCATTTTGGTGCGTACCAAAGCGGGTCGCACAAAGGAAGCCATCGCAACCCTAGAACAGCTATGCAAAACCCTGAATCCGAAAACCCCCTTTTCGTATCAATTTTCGGATCTAGAATTTGCCAAATTGTATAAAAACGAAGCCATTGTCGGCAAACTATCTTATTCCTTCGCCCTGTTCGCCATTTTAATTTCCTGCCTCGGTCTTTTTGGTTTGGCAGCATTCACCGCCGAGCAGCGTACAAAAGAAGTCGGCATCCGAAAGGTGTTGGGTGCGTCCGTGGGTAATGTGGTAGCCCTGCTTTCGAAAGACTTTGTAAAACTTGTGTTGGTGGCCATCGCCATCGCATGCCCACTTGCGTGGTGGGCGATGGACAGTTGGCTGGCCGGTTTCGCCTATCGGATTAACATTGAATGGTGGATATTCGCACTAGCAGGAGTGGCCGCCGTCACCATCGCATTAATGACCGTGAGCTTCCAAGCCATCAGGGCTGCCATCGTAAATCCGGTGGAGTCGCTGCGGGATGAGTGATGTTTTGGAGCAAGGATGAGAAGAGCAAGGACTGGCTTTGTCTAACGACTAAGTACTTTGTACTAAATACTAAAAAATGATAACGAACTACCTTAAAATAGCTTGGCGAAACATCATCCGCGAAAGGCGCACATCGCTCATCAATTTGATGGGACTTTCGCTGGGAATTGCTGCCGCATTGATTTTATTTGTCATTGTACAATATGAATGGAGCTACGATCGCTTCCATAAAAACTATGACCGCATCTACCGCATCGTTACCGAGACGAAACGCGAAAACTCGTCCGATTACAACCCGGGCGTTGCCAATCCACTACCCCGGGCACTCTGGATAGACATGCCACAGCTGAAGGCTGTTGTACCGTTATTGGCAACCGGCGGACAAGTAGATGTACCTAATAAAAATCAAGAAAATCCAATCGACAAGTATTCCGAACAGGTTGTTTTTACAACGCCCGACTTCTTCCAGCTCTTCGATGCGACATGGCTTGCGGGAAACGCATCTGCTTTGTCGGCCCCTAACAGTGTGGTCCTCGACCGCGAAACAGCCACCCGCTTCTTCGGCTCATGGCAGCAAGCCGTGGGGCAACAGTTCCAATTGGCCAATGCGATCACGCTACAGGTTTCCGCCATTGTCGAAAACGCCCAAAAAAACAGCAACTTCCCTTATCATCTGCTCGTTTCCTTCCCCACATTGGAGGCAAATCCGGGTATGTTTGACTATGACCCCGATAATTGGGGCAGCGTAAGCAGCAGCTTCCAAACGTACGTATTAGCTGGCCCCAATGAAGACGAAGCCACTATCAGCCAACAACTGGACGGGCTGACCAAAAAATATTTTGAAGACAACGGAAAAAACAGGCGTCTGCACCTACAACCGCTGAGCAATATCCATTTTGACCCGCGCTATGGTGGCTTGGTCGACGGCCAGATAATCAAACGATCCACACTAACCACGCTGACGCTCATCGGGATATTCATCCTCGTCATGGCAGCCATCAATTTCATCAACCTCAGCACCGCCCAGGCCCTTGGCAAAGGCAAGGAAATTGGTGTCCGGAAAGTGCTGGGGGGTACCCGGCGCGGCCTGATCGCACTGTCGTTCAGCGAAACCTTCCTGCTCGTCTTGCTGTCGATGGTCGTGGCCATCGGTGTGGCTTACGTTGCCCTCCCCCATGTGCATCATTTTTCCAATATGCCCGATCGTCCACCACTGTTGCAGGGACACACCGTTGTATTCCTCAGCCTAACCCTGCTGGTGATGACCCTGCTGTCGGGCGGTTATCCGGCACTCATCCTTTCCGGTTTTACACCCATTGCCGCGCTCCGGAATAAAATCCATACCACCCAGCTGGCGGGCGTTCCCGTGCGGAAGGGTCTGGTTGTTGTCCAGTTCGCCATCGCCCAATTGCTGATGATCGGTACGCTCGTGGCCGTGAAACAAATGGCATTTATCCGCAACGCGGACCTGGGGTTTGACAAGGAAGCCCTGTATATGGTGCAAGTGCCTTCCGACGACGTTGCTAACCCGCGGATGGCTGTATTCAAGCAGCAGCTCTTGCAGCTGCCCAAGGTCCGGTCGGTCAGCTTGGCGAGTGATGTCCCTTCGTCGGGCAACAAGTGGCAATCAAATTTCTATTTCGACGGCACGGGGTCGGGCAATGAGATCGACTTTCCTACCGCTGTGAAATTCGCCGACGCGGATTATTTCGACAACTATGGCCTCACCTGGGCCGCGGGGCAACCCTACGCAGCGAGCGATACACTCAAAGAGGCGGTTATCAATGATGCTATGCGCAAAAAACTGGGACTGGCTGCCGCCGAAGACGCCATCGGCAAGCGTATCCGAATCGGGGGAGGTGTTTGGATGACCATTACCGGGGTGGTGAACGACTTTATCCCCAATTCACTACGGGAAGAAGTCGGGCCCATCATCATCGCCACAGACAAATCAAATTACTACGTGGCCGGCATCAAACTGGAGCAAGGCGCAGGAAAAAACACATTGGCCGAAGTCCAACAACGGTTTGAACAGCTTTATCCCGAGCATTACTACCAAGCGGATTTTCTTGATGACAATATCGCCGAGTTTTATGAACAAGAGGAAAAAATGGCATTGGTTTACCAGCTGTTTGCGGTACTATCGCTGGTGATATCCAGCATCGGCCTGTATGGGATGGTATCCTTTATGCTGAATCAGAAAGTGAAGGAGATCGGCATCCGGAAGGTGCTCGGCGCCAGCGTGGCAAGCATCGTATACCTCTTTTCGAAGGAGTTTATATATATGGTGGCGCTGGCCTTCTGCGTGGCGGCACCGCTGGCCTATTACTTCATGCACGGCTGGCTCGCTAATTTCACGTATCGCATCGATTTGGGGGTCGGACTGTTCTTAACCGTGATACTGTCGGCCCTGGTCATCGCCATGTTAACCATCGGCATTAAAGCTTTCCGGGCGGCTGTGGCAAACCCCGTCGACTCGCTGAGGGATGAATGACATAAATGGAACAAAGATGGAAGGAACAAGGAGCAAAGACGAATTATACTAAAGACTAAGTACTTTGTACTAACTTACGTACTAACGGAAAAATGACAACCAACTACATAAAAACCATCCTCCGCCACCTTTGGCGCAACCGCCTCTTCACGGCGCTAAACGTACTTGGACTTGCCATCGGCATCAGCGCGTGCTGGGTGGTGTACCGCATTGTGGATTACGAATTGAGTTTCGATAAAGCACATCCCGATGCTGCGGACATCTACCAAATCGTGGGTCGGTTCAAAGCGGATGGTCAAGAAAGCGGCTTCGGCGGCGTACCGCTGCCGTTGGCGCCCCTGCTGTCGGAAGGGATTTCGGGCGTGGAACTGGTGGTGCCCATCTATAACAACTACGTGGAAACCCTCACGATTCCCGCCACGGGCAACCGGCCGGAGGAAAAAGTGGAAGACCCGCAGGTGGTGGCAACCTTACCCGCCTATTTCGACACGGTACCCCACCGCTGGCTGGCTGGCTCGAAACAAGGTGCCCTCAGCGCCCCGGACAAGGTGGTACTTACGGAATCGCGGGCGGAACAGTATTTCCCCGGCCTGAAGCCGGAAGATGTCGTCGGCAAAACGCTGATGTACGATACAGTGGCACGCACCGTCACCGGTGTAGTCGCCGACCTGGGTTACCCCAGCAGCTTTCAGGAAAACGAGTTCACCGCCGTGCCTTCGGAACAATGGACGTCTGACAATTGGCTGGGGTCGAACTCCGACCACATCGTGTTCGTTAAGCTGGCTAAAGGAGCTTCCATTGAAACCATCGTTGACATAGCCTCCAGGAAACGGCAGGAGGTGGCCAGTGAGGCGATGAATGAATATGGCTTTGAAGCATGGTTCGATGCCATCCCGCTCTCCGACAAGCATTTCGCTGCCGAATACGCCACCAGCTCGCGGTCGGCCAGCATGAATGTCCTTTATGGCCTGATGGCCATCGGTTTCTTCCTACTCATACTGGCCTGCATCAACTACATCAACCTAAGTACAGCCCAGGTGCCCCAGCGGGCCAAAGAAATCGGTGTGCGAAAGACCCTCGGGAGCACCCCCCGCGTGCTTGTCGGCAGCTTTCTGCTGGAAACATTGGCCATCACGTTGGTGGCGCTACTGCTCGCCATCCCATTGACCGTACTCTTTATACGGATGTTCCCCGAATTTATCCCCCAGGGCATGGGTACCTACGCCAATCCGCTAGGCCTAACCCTGTTCCTTTTGGCGTTGCTCGCCACCGTTACATTCGCCTCCGGGCTATACCCGGCCTGGCTTATCACCAGGGTCCGCACCGTGCAGGTGCTGAAAGGACAGGGTGATAAGATGGTGGCCGGCGCGCGGCTGAACCTCCGGAAGACCTTGATTGTCTTCCAGTTCATCATCGCACAGGTGTTTATCGTCAGCGCGCTCATCATCGGCCAGCAGCTCAATTACACGCTAAAGAAAGACCTTGGGTTTACCCATGATGCGGTCGTCAACATCGGCACACCTTACCGCTCCGACCAAGGCGCCGATATCGATCCGTTCATCTACAAACGCGCGCTCGCGCAGCGTCCCGAAATCGCGGGCGTAGCGTTAGGCCATGAGCCGCTCAATAACAACCATTGGGGAACGGATTTCCGCTTCGCGGCGGACACGGGCGAACGACGGGTAAACATGCCCCGAAAATACGTCGATGCGGACTACCTCGACCTCTATCAAATCAAATTATTAGCAGGCCGTAACATCCAGCAGACCGACACCACGCGCGATGTCATCATCAATGACGCCGCACGCAAGGCCTTCGGATTCGAGACACCCGAGGCCGCTATCGGCCAACTGGTTGTCATGGGGGGGAGCATGAATCAATACCCTATTGTGGGGGTCGTTGCCGACTTCCACCAAAAGGCGCTCCATGTCGCTATCGAACCGCTGGCACTCATTACCACCAACAAAAGGAGCTCCCTGCAAACCTTCAACATAAAACTGCCGGCCGACCGTAAACAATGGAAAAAAAGCCTTGCCGTAATGGAGACGGAATGGAAAGCGGTCTACCCCAATGCTCCGTTCAATTATCGGTTCAATGATGAACGGATAAAAAGCTTATACGAATCGGAATACCGGATGTCCAAGCTTATCGGATTGGCTACGGGTGTAACCATTATGATCAGTTGCTTCGGACTATTCGGCCTGGCCACACTCACGGCGTTCCAGCGCACCAAAGAAATCGGCATCCGCAAGGTGCTGGGTGCCACGGTGGCCGGAATTGTAGGTTTGCTTTCCAAAGATTTTGTGAAATTGGTGTGTTTGGCCATCGTCATCGCCTCACCCATTGCGTGGTGGGCGATGAACCGATGGTTGGCCGACTTTGCCTACCGTATCGACATCCAATGGTGGATGTTTGCCCTAGCAGGTTTGGCTGCGGTAGTTATCGCACTGCTTACGGTAAGCTGGCAAGCCATACGGGCGGCAGTGGCCAATCCGGTGGAATCGCTTAGGGATGAGTGATGAATGGAATAAGGATCTTTTGTCTAGTGCCTAGTGTCTAGTGTCTAAAAAAAATGATAAAGAATTATTTCAAAACAGCTTGGAGAAGTATCCATAAAAACCGCGAGTACAATTGGCTGAGTATTCTCGGCCTTTCGCTAGGCCTGGCGATATTTATTACTGCTTTAATCTATGTAAACCGTGAAAAAAGCTACGATAGGTGGGATGATCAATTAGACCGCGTCTACCGGGTGATTACCCAAGATCAGTGGGGAGAAGATCTCGAGCTCACTTCCTTTACTCCGGCAGCACTGGGGGTGTACATGCACCAGCAACTGCCAGAAGTAGAACGTAGCACCGCTTTCCGTGAAGTAGGAGAAACGCTCGTTACCATCGGCGACCAAGCATTCTACAGCAGCCATGTCATCATCGCTGACAGCAACTTTTTCAACGTGTTTCCGTATCCATTCCGGGCAGGAGATCCGGCACACGCGCTCAACCAACCGGATCAAGCTGTTTTGAGCCGGGCAACCGCAGAGAAATGGTTCGGCACCGACGATCCCACCGGCAAAACATTCGAAATCAGCAAAAGGACCTATACCATCAGCGGTGTATTCGACAAGCCGGGGCCATCACACCTGGATTTCCACGTCTGTATATCCGCCAAATTTGACCCAAGCAACTGGAATGCCCGTGTCTTTACGAACTATGTGTTGGTAAAACCACATGCAAACTTGCAGACCCTGGAACAAAAAGCCAAACAAAGTTTCATCTATCATTTTGCATTAGGCCAGCAGAGTAGCCCTTACAATAAAGATAAACCCGAGGCGAAGATCACTAATGAGAAAGAGGCCGAGGCGTGGCTGAACGACGTTATGGGAATCAGGAATATCGACTTATTTCTGGAGCCAGTGGTCGATATCCATCTACAACCCAAAGCGTTTGGTTGGCGCGATGCCGCGGCTAATCATCCCGTTTTGGATTTTTCCGAAGAAAACCAGCTTTCGGTTTGGATATTCTCAGTCATCGGGATTTTGGTACTTTCACTGGCAGCCATCAATTACACCAATATTGCCATCGCCATTGGCTACATACAGACCAAGGACTCAGGACTGCGAAAAATCATCGGAGCCAGTAAATCACAGCTTAGTTTGCTCTCCCTCACAAACTCAATGATCCAGATCAGTATTGCCATGGTGGGTGCGCTACTGTTCAGCGCATTCATTATCGAATACCTCAATAAAAACTTCGGTATGGAACTGGAAATCTGGAGTAGCCGCTATTCCGCAGCCAATATCCGGCTATTGGTCCAACTGGTAGGCATTGCGTTGATCGTGGCTTTGCTGACAGGCCTCTATCCTGCCTACATCATGCTTCGTTACAAACCTATTCAATTGCTCAAAGGCGAATTAAAAGCAGGACAACAGGGCAGCCGTATTCGCAACACCTTGGTTGTCATCCAATTTACGTTAGCAATGGTTTTCATTACCTCGCTGGTAATTATCCGCTCCCAATTATCTTTCATGAAAACCAGTAATCCCGGTTTTACGACCGAGCAGGTATTGCGGATCAATGGAGAACGGGTAAACATGGATTTTTTTGCCAACCTGGATGAACAGGAAGCCGTTATGAACAGTCTCAAAGCATTACCCGAAGTAAAAAGCGTCGCTACCACCCATTTCTATCCGGGCAGAGCCTCTCATAGTTTGCAAAAAGCGAATTTCGGCACCAATTCAGACACGCTTTCTGTAAAAGCCAACTGGGTGGGATTGGGCTATTTCGAAACATTGGACATAGCGATGGTCCAGGGACGGGCTTTTTCCGCCGATTATGCCTCGGATACCCTCCATGCCGCCATTATCAACGAGACCGCCGCCAGACGGATGGGATTACAACACCCCATTGGAGAGAAAGTGGCAGCACTCGGCATGGAATACCAGATCATCGGGGTCTCACAAGACAATCACCTGTCAGGATACCAAAAAGTCATCGAACCGGAACTATATGTGATCGGTACCGCTCCGGGCATGACAAGCGGACGCAGGCAATTGCTGGTTAAATTCCATGACGGACATGCGGCGCAACAAGCACTTGAAAAGGTTCAAGCGATTTGGAAGCGTATTGAAACCTATGGGCCCATGCGCTATTCATGGTTGGACGATGATTTTGCAAAATTGCTGGATAAATACACAAAAATAGATCGCCTGATGACCCTACTGACGCTGGTGGCCATCTCGATTGCCATGATGGGTATATTTGGCATCAGCACATTCGTTTCCCGGCAACGCACCAAAGAAATCGGCATCCGCAAGGTGCTGGGTGCCACGGTGGCCGGAATTGTAGGTTTGCTTTCCAAAGATTTTGTGAAATTGGTGTGTTTGGCCATCGTCATCGCCTCACCCATTGCGTGGTGGGCGATGAACCGATGGTTGGCCGACTTTGCCTACCGTATCGACATCCAATGGTGGATGTTTGCCCTAGCAGGTTTGGCTGCGGTAGTTATTGCACTGCTTACGGTAAGCTGGCAAGCCATACGGGCGGCAGTGGCCAATCCGGTTGATTCTCTACGCGACGAATAAAAAAAATTGCTATAGGAATGTAAACACATCCCAGACCGGATGTGATAAAAAATTCTCCACAGTCATATCGAAAACAGGCATCCCGAACTGCTCGAAAGCATCCCGTAAACGCAAATAGTTCTCCTTGTCCGCTCAACCCAAATATCCATGTCACCCGTTGTCCGCGAGTACCCATGCAATATAACGGCAAACCCACCTACTAAGAGGTACCGGACACCCTTTTCATTTAGCGCAAGTAAAAACTCCCTGAAATCTTCGTTAAAGATGTTGCTCCGCAAGTCAGTTCCTCCCCCTAGTGCTAAATTTCGTGCGGTCAAGACGAGGCGGAGAATCCAGAGGGCAATTAAAAGCAACACTATTTAGGTATGCGGCAACGGCCAATCGTTCGGTCCAATCCATACTTTTATAGTACAACGCATGATTGGCTGCCTCTTGAGCCGTTTGCGCCTTAAAAGCACCTCTATTTAGGCGGAACTCCGACATCACTTTGCTTTAATTATCAATTATCTACTAAGTATGCAAAATTAGCAAAATATTTATACACATCATTTTCACCCAGTAGTTTCCAATCGGCTACCTTCCTCACCATCTTCATCTCGTGCCTCGGCCTGTTTGGCCTCGCCGCCTACATGGCCGAAAACCACACGAAAGAAATCGGCGTCCGCAAGGTATTGGGTGCGTCGGTGCTGTCACTGGTCAACCTGCTTAACAAGGAATTTTTGGTCCTCGTTAGTATCGCCTGCCTCGTGGCTTTCCCCATCGCTTATTGGGTGATGGATCACTGGCTGGATACATTCAGTTACCATACCGACATCCATTGGGGGGTATTTGCAGTAATTGGCATCAGCGCACTTCTTATCTCCTTGCTCACCGTAAGCTGGCAGGCCATACGGGCGGCGGTGGCTAATCCGGTGGAGTCGCTGAGGGATGAGTGATGGGGGAAATCCCGATTGTCGAGATAGGGACTGGGTGAATGGTCGGTAACGAAAATTTGTTAAAATCCCGGCGTTAGTTCACGAATTGGGGTATTGTTTCGACATCAATTTTAATTAATGTCGAAAATTGTTTGTATTTTCGACATGTGGCTTCCTGGTTGTTGATTCATTCGACATGAAGCAGCAATTATGGTGGATATTTGATTAAAAATCGACAGCAATGGCTTTCAACATTGATGTCCTCCCGGCTTATGTTTTCTGCAATTCCCCATTGACTTGAAGTTTTGAGGGCACTTAGCGCCTTCAAAGATAAGGCCGCGCATTGTCCGCTTTTGAACACCAAGTGTTCGATATCGAACACCTACGAGACGCGACCGCAACCTATTCAACACATCATCAATAATTTACAGATTTGGCGCAGTAAATGGAGTGGGTTGTGAAATGCTAAAGAACTACATAAAAACCACCCTTCGCCACCTGTGGCGCAATCGGCTCTTTACCGGACTGAACATCCTGGGCCTGGCCATCGGCATCAGTGCCTGCTGGATCATCTTCCGCATCGTTGGCCACGAATTCAGCTACGATGCCAAACTGCCCAATAGTGAACATGTCTTCAAGGTCATCAGTGCGTTCGAACGCGATGGCGAACAATCTGCATTGGGTGGGGTGTCGGCACCGCTATACCAAGGCATCGAAAACGAAATAACGGGAGTGGAACATGTGGTGCCCGCTTTCCGCCAGTGGACGTTCCATGTCGAAATCGCACGCGAAGACCAACCTGCATTTGTGAAGGAAGAGCCCGAAGGGATTATAGCCACGAACGCCGCCTACTTCGAAATGCTTCCCTATCGATGGTTGGCAGGCGACAAGCATACCGCGCTTGACGCGCCCGGAAGTGTGGTGCTTACCGAAAGCCGTGCCAATCTGTACTTTCCGGACAACGAGCCGGAGGCCATGCTGAACAACACCATCACCTACTACGGCCAGGATACGGTAACCCGTACCGTGACGGGCATCGTTGCCGACTACGACACCCCTTCCGAGTTTACTGCGCAGGAGTTCGTTGTACTACCTAAAATTACTTACGAGACCTATCAGTGGACGAACACCAATGGCACCGACCGGTTGTATCTGCAATTCGGTGAAGGCGTGGATGTAGACGCCAAACTACGGCAAATCAACGAGCTGGATGCCCGTCATTGGAATGCCCTTGCAGAAGAGCGGCAGACCGAAGGAAAGGCGGCCGTTCCTCCGCGTGGCCGCACCTACGAGCTCCTCCCCGTCCGCGAAGCCCACTTCGCCACCCACGTAGCTGAGTGGGGCGTGACCAAAACCAGTAAACCGGTGTTGTACGGCCTCATTGGGATCGGCATTTTCTTACTGCTGCTCGCCTGCATCAACTACATCAATATGAGTGTGGCACAAATCCCGCAACGGGGCAAGGAAATCGGTGTGCGCAAAACACTCGGCGGTGGTCGCTGGCAACTGATTAGCCAGTTCCTCGCCGAAACGCTCGTTGTGTCGCTGATGGCCTTGGTACTGGCGTATGCGCTGGCGCGCTTAGGCTTCTGGTTGTTGACAGACATTATCCCCGCGGGTGTATCGCCCCAAGGAAACGGTTACCAACTCATCGGGTTTATCCTAGCACTAACCGCGCTCATCACCCTCTTGGCCGGCCTGTATCCGGGCTGGTTGATTACCCGGATAAAAACGGTAAATGTATTCAAGAACTGGTTTGATGGCGCTACGCCGATACGTGGATTTGGCTTACAGAAAGTGTTGATTGTTTTCCAGTTCAGCATTGCATTGGTATTTATCATCTGTACCATTATCGTAAGCACCCAACTGCGCCATACCCTGAAAGCCGATATGGGTTTTAATAAAGATGCAACTGTATTGGTGTATGTGCCTTGGAAATATACGAGCGACCCACATTACGAAGGCAAACAATTCACCCTGTTGAACGAAATCCGCACATTGCCGGGCATTGCCAACGTGGCCATGGGGGATGCTCCCCTATCGTCAGGCTACTCGTCGAGCCCGTTCGACTATGCGGCAGACAGCAAGGAGCCCGTGGAAATCACCGGTTTCAAGAAGACCATCGACACCGCGTACCTGGCGTTATATGATATGGAGCTATTGGCAGGTAGGAACATCCATGCATCCGACACCATTTCTGAATTTATCATCAATGAAACGGCCGCCAAAGCATTCGGATTCGCCAGCCCGCAGGATGCTATCGGACAATTTATCGGGCAACGCGGCAATAACAAACATCCCATTGTTGGCGTGGTAAAGGATTTCCATACGCAGGATTTCTATACGCCCATTAAACCGGCAATTTTATCGAGCTACAAAGCCAATCTCTCGTCATTCAACATCAAGCTGGATAGCAGCGACCCCCACCGGTGGCAGGCAACATTGGAAGCCATCGGTAGCAAGTGGGCGCAGTTCTACCCCGCAGACGCTTATCAGCACCGTTTCTACGATGAAACGCTGGAGGCCCTGTACCGGCAGGAAAGGCAGGTTGGCAAGCTGATAAACCTTGCTACAGCGATTACCATTCTGATCAGTTGCCTCGGCTTGTTCGGCTTGGCCACACTGATTGCCTTCCAACGCACCAAAGAAATCGGCATCCGCAAGGTGCTGGGCGCTACGGTAACGGGTATCGTAGGGTTGCTGTCGACAGATTTTGTTAAATTGGTGCTGATAGCCATTGTCATCGCCTCGCCCATCGCGTGGTGGGCCATGAATAACTGGCTAGCCGATTTCGCTTACCGTATTGACATCCAGTGGTGGATGTTCGCCGCAGCGGGAATCACTGCCGTGGTCATTGCCCTGCTTACGGTAAGCTGGCAGGCCATACGGGCTGCGGTAGCCAATCCAGTGGATAGTCTAAGGGATGAATGATTCATGGAGTAAAGATAAAAAAGAGCAAGGAGTAAAGACAGGCCAGTCTGATGTCTAATGTCTGTTGTCTCATGTCTCATAGCTAATGTCTAAAAAATGATAAAGAACTATTTCAGCATCGCATTCAGGTCATTGTCTCGGAATATTTTTCCTAATGCCATTAACATTGGTGGGCTGGCTATTGCCTTATCGGTCGTCGTGTTGATTCTGTTGTGGGTACAACACGAACGTTCGTATAATTCAGGTAATAGCGATGCCGACCATATTTTCTTGCTAACGGAATTCGACAACGGCAGTAGGGAGTATAGCGAGTCAACGCCATATCCGGCTCGCCAAGCTATCCAATCAGAAATCCCCGAGGTGGACCAGGTTGCTGTGGCCTTTCCCGGAACTTATATGGATTTGGTCTTTGTTTCGGGTGACAAACGCTTTTTTGAACGGGACCTTTTATTCATCGATTCAAATTGGTTGGACCTGTTCGACTATCAACTCACCGCCGGATCATTCGATCGGTTTCGGATAGAGCCGAATGTCATCGCCATCAGCGAGTCGAAGGCCGAACATTATTTTGGCAGGGAACCTGCAATTGGAAAAACAATCGTCGTCGACAGCGTTCCTACCACGGTCGTAGCGGTATTTGCCGATGTCCCCACAAATTCCACCTTTCATCAAGGGGTCTTAATGCCCCATCAAGATTTATTAAAAAAGCCTTCCTTCCAAAGTTATACGGATTGGTGGGGTGCATACATCCCCTACCTTTTCATCAAACTACATCCCAGCGCAGACCCTGTGGCAATCGCCTCCAAGATAACACCGATATTCGCGAAAAATCAGAGTTACAAAAAAGATGGAGAATTTCACCATCAATTGGTGCCCTTATCCGGTATCCATTTGGGAGGGTTCCAATTCTCAACACTGCCCCAAGGCAACAAACAATCGATCGTTATCTTTTCGGCGCTGGCGTTTTTGTTACTGCTTACGGCAAGTGTGAATTTCGTTAATCTTTCGATCGCACGGATGACTACCCGCCATAGGGAAATCGGTATCCGAAAAGTAACCGGAGCGGCCAAATGGCAATTATTCGGCCAAATAATGACCGAAACACTGGTTATGGTTCTCATCAGTTCGGCATTGACCTTGTTGCTCGTTGCGCTACTGCTGCCACATTTTAATCGGTATTTTGAAACCTCACTGATATTTTCGCTGACCGACACGGAAACCTTGGTTTTGCTGGCGGCCACCTTTATCGTGGTCGTGCTCCTTACAGGGATTTATCCAGCTTTATTGACCGGCAAGGCCAGTCCGCTCAATCTCTTCAAAGGGCGGGTTATAACGCAAAGCGACAACCGGCGGCTCCGTGAGGTGTTGATGGTGGGCCAGATGGTTCTTGCCGTCACCATGGTGGTAGCCGTTATCGTTATCCATGGCCAATTCAACTATATCCAACAAACTACCGGAGCATACCAGATGGACCAGGTTTTCATCTTCCACAGAAAAGCAAACTCGGGCGAAATAATTCGCGCAGGGTCGCCAGAACAGGCCAATTACATCCGTGGTGTCACTACGCTCAAAGAGGAACTTTTGCGAAACAGCTCGATTAAAGCGGTAACGCGGGTGAACGGGGGTTCGTTGATTGACAACCCCAGAAGCATGGAGGTTGAGCATGAGTGGATTGGCTATCCAAAAAATGAGGAACCGTCCAAAGCCGTGCGATTATGGGTCGACCATGATTATCTAAATTTGGCCGATATCCGATTAGTGGCCGGTCGCTGGTTTGATAAGGATAATGTATCCGACCAGCATAATATCATTATCAATGAAACAGCGGCCAAGGCTTTTGGTTTGAATGAACCCATCGTCGGTACCGCCTTCGATGTGCTCGGCATATACCAAGGGTCAATTATAGGCGTCGTCAAAGATTTCCATCACGCCAGCTTACACCAGCCGATTGAGCCGGTAGTCATTGAGCTCAATCAGCAAGACATGGGAGGCAAATTCATGGTGGAGGCGCAAGGCGGGCGTGTTGCGGAAGCACTTGCCGCTACTGAAATGGCTTGGAAAAGGCAATATCCCGGTAAACCCTTTGAGTATACATTTTTGGATGAGGAATTCGACCGGCTTTACAAAAGTGATCGAAAAGCCTTGGTTTTCTCCATGGTGTTCGCCGGTTTGAGTTTGCTCATTTCCGCACTTGGCATATTGGCAATGGCAATGTTTGCAACCCAACAACGGGTTAAGGAAATCGGTATCCGCAAAGTACTCGGTGCATCGGTAGCTGGCATTGTGGGCTTGCTCTCCAAAGATTTCGTGAAACTGGTATTGATTGCGATAATGGTTGCATCACCTATGGCGTGGTGGGTAATGAACAAGTGGTTGGAAGATTTCGCCTACCGCATCGATATCCAATGGTGGATGTTTGCCATTGCGGGCATGACGGCTGTAGTCATCGTGCTGCTCACCGTAAGCTGGCAAGCGATACGGGCAGCGGTGGCCAATCCGGTGGATAGTTTAAGGGATGAATGATTCATGGATTAAAGATGTCTCATAGCTAACGACTAAAAAATGATAAGGGATTACTTCAAAACCGCATGGCGTTCGATGGTCAAAGACAAAACCTACGCCAGCATCAATATTGTCGGCCTCACCGTGGGGCTTTGCGCCTGCATGCTGGTAGGTACGGTGGTGCTCGACGACCTATCGTACGACCGGTTCTGGACCCATCGCGATGCACTGTACCGCATCATTACTGTCGACACCGCCGCTGGTTTGGAAGGGAGAACGGCGGCGGCCTACGCCAACTTAGGGAATGAGCTCGTACAAAACTTCCCTGAGGTGGAGCGAGCAGCCGAGATAGACCGGTGGGAATACACGTTCAGGAAATCGCAGACCGATGACGAAACGATCGACATGGACGTCATCAAAGCAGATACCAACGTGTGGAAGATGCTAGACATTGCCGTCTTGGCGGGCCGTCCGCAACACTATACCGCGGGGGTAGGTAACCTCATCATTACAGAACGCTTCCGGAAAAGGCACTTTGCCGATGAAGACCCTGTAGGGAAAACCATCTACAGCGTATCCACCTATGACGACGAGGTCCAACCCTTCCTTATCACGGGGGTGATGGCCGATCTGCCGCCCAACACCTACCTTCGGGCCGACGGGTTGCAGGTAACCCAGCCTTCCGACGCGGCACTTAGTCGGGAGGGATGGGGCTATTACGAAGAACAGCTACTCCTCATGAAGCCAAACACGGATATGGCTGCTTTTGCCGCGAAAGCAAACCGTTGGTACCGCGACTTCCTCACCGATGCCTCGGAAAGCACCCAGAACCGTCTCCCGGTATATGCGTTTCAGCCCATCAAAGACATATACCTTCAATCGGAGTTTGCCCATCAGGCCGTAAAAGGCAGCTTGAGCAATAGCTACATCTTTTCGGTAGTCGCCTTGCTGCTGCTGGCTATCGCCTGCATCAACTTTGTCAACCTCAGTACCGCACGGGCCGTCCGTCGGCTCCGCGAAACAGGTGTACGCAAAGTGCTGGGGGCTACAAGGGGGCAGCTCATCCGCCAATTCCTTGCCGAAGGCGTACTTTTCTTTGGCCTATCCGC
Source organism: Parapedobacter sp. 2B3 (assembly GCF_041925275.1). Classification (NCBI taxonomy): domain Bacteria; kingdom Pseudomonadati; phylum Bacteroidota; class Sphingobacteriia; order Sphingobacteriales; family Sphingobacteriaceae; genus Parapedobacter; species Parapedobacter sp. 2B3. The sequence continues at coordinate 105,992 of NZ_JBHEUZ010000005.1, forward strand.
ATCACTGGCTTTCGCGCTATATGCGTTGGCCCTTCAGCCATTGGAAGGCTTTCTCAAACATGAGCTCACCGTCGGCTTCCTGAGCAGCCTGCCGTTACTCATCGCGGGTATCGGAGCCATCTGCTGCACCGCCTTGTTAACCAGTGCCTACCCGGCCTTGATCCTCTCGGGATTCAACACCAGCACCGCGTTGCGCAATCGGTTCGGTCCGAACCTACTCGTGAGTGTTTCCGCCGTGCGGAAAACACTGGTCGCCACCCAATTCGGATTGGCCTTACTGGTGCTTATCGGTATGATGACGGTGTGGGGGCAAATGCAGTTCATGGCCGACAAGGACCTGGGGTTTGAGCCCGCCAATGTGTTGAGCATTCCCGGTTTCTCAACCAAGGGCAATGGCAGCGTGCTGAAACAGGAGATTGCCCGCCTCCCCGGCATTGAACGTGTGAGCCTTACGGAGTGGATACCTACCGAAGGTACGGGAGGCATGTCGTTGAACCTCCCCCACCCGCAACGGACCGGTGAAAAAATCCAGTTGAACGTTATCTTTGGCGACACAGATTTACCTGCATTGCTGGGCCTACATGTTGAGGATGGCCGTTTGTTCGACCAACGGGAGGCCAACTCCGGTCTGACGCGCGATATGATGTTTTCAGAAGACAAAGACGTTCGGAAACGCTACCGGGAACAAGCCAAAGCCCTTATCATGGCACATACCGCCAGATTGTTCGATATCACGCTACTAAACGAATTTGCCCCGCCATTGAGCGCCACACCGATAGGTATTGTGAGTGATTTCCACAGCGTATCGCTCCGCGACCCGATTAAACCGACGATGATCCAGGTTGACGAAGACATGGAATATGCGTATGCGCTAATCAAGGTAACCCCGGGAAGTGAATCGCAGGTGATGCAAGGGGTCGGCCAGCTTTGGAGGCAATTCCACCCGGAAAAGCCCCTCAAACTGGAATGGTTGGACGATATGGTGAGTGCCCAGTACGAAAAAGAAACCAACCAAGCACAGCTCTTCACAGTCTTCAGTGCATTGACGCTGTTCCTGGCCGCCTTAGGCCTCTTTGGCCTCGTTGTGCATGCCACTGAACAACGTGTCAAAGAAATCGGTGTACGGAAGGTGCTGGGTGCCTCGGTGAGCAGCATTGTCAGGTTATTCGCTGCGGACTACATCAAGCTGGTCGTTTTCGCCCTGCTTGCCGCCTCACCCATCGCTTGGTGGGCAATGAACAAATGGCTGGAAGACTTCGCCTACCGCATCGATGTGGAATGGTGGGTGTTTGCTTTGGCCGGATTGGTTGCTGGGGCAATTGCATTGGTTACGGTAGGCTGGCAGGCAGCCCGGGCAGCAGTGGCGAACCCGGTGGAGAGCTTACGCGATGAGTAATTAATAGAAATAAGGAATAAAGAGTAGGGGCTCTCATGTCTGATGTCTCATATCTAAAAAAAATGATCAAGAACTATTTCAAAATCGCCTGGCGGAATCTAATCCGCAATAAATGGTCATCAAGCATTAATATTATTGGACTTGCTATCGGGTTGGCTACCTGTTTGATTATCTTGCTGTTTGTAAACCATGAGTTGGGTTACGACCGCTTTCATAAAAAGGCAGACCGCATTGCGCGTATTTACTTTGAGGGCAATGTGCAGGGTGAAAAAATGAAAGAAACGGTGGTGATGGCACCAGTAGCGGAAACCCTGAAAAAAGATTTTCCCGAAGTGGAGGATGCCACCAGGCTCCGAAGCTATGATTGGGCTCCCCAGCTGGCTGTGCATGACCATGTGTTCAAACAGGATGCATTGGCCTACGTCGATGCGAATTTCTTCGATGTATTCACACTGCCCTTTATCACCGGAGACCCTAAAACTGCGTTGGTAGATCCCAACACGGTTGTACTCACCAAGGCCATCGCCCAAAAATATTTCGGTGATGAAGAAGCGTTGGGGCAAATCATCCATTTTAAAACGGAGGATAAAGCGCCCATGAAGGTAACGGGTGTGATTGAAAATATCCCGCTGAACAGTCACTTTCAATTTGGGCTTTTGACTTCTATGAATAGCCTTGATGATGCAAGGCAGCAAAACTGGATGAATTCAAACTACTACACCTATGTACTATTAAAAGATAAAAGGGATTTTGAAAAGCTGGACGCAAAGGTACCGCGGCTGGTTGACACGTACATTGGCCCACAGATGAAAGATGGTACCGGCCAAACGTTAGCCGAATTCAGGAAGAGCGGCAGCAACCTCACTTTCCAATTACAGCGTCTTACCGATATTCACTTATATTCAGATTTTCCTTACGACCTGAGTGCACCGGGGGATGTTCGTTATGTGTATATTTTCAGTGCCGTTGCGTTGTTTATGTTATTGATAGCCTGTATCAATTTCATGAACCTTTCCACGGCCGAGGCCGCTAAACGCACACGTGAAGTCGGCATACGCAAAGTGCTCGGTTCGCTAAAAAGCGAATTGGTAAAGCAATTCCTGATGGAAACGATTCTCATCGCAACGATTGCGTTATTGCTTTCACTTTTATTAATAAAAGTGGCACTACCGTTTTTCAACGACCTTTCGGGATTGCAGTTAACACTCAGTTTCACCGAAAAACCATGGATGACACCTGCTTTGATAGGTACTGTCCTCATCACGGCGTTGCTTGCCGGAAGCTACCCCGCATTTTACCTTTCTTCATTTAAACCCGTGGCGGTGTTGAAAGGAAAATGGAACCCGGTAAAAAATGGCGTGAGTTTCAGGAGCACGTTGGTGGTGTTCCAGTTTTTCATCTCTATCATGCTCATCGTAAGTACCATCGTGGTTTACAAACAACTTTCCTATATACGCAATAAAGATGTGGGATATGACAAAGACAAAGTAATGGTCATCTCCAATGTATGGGCATTGGGAAACAACGTGGATGTTTTCAAGCAACAATTGCAGAACGACCCTGCGGTGGCCCACGTAAGCGCTTCAAGGTATTTGCCTGCGGGTGGCAGTGACAACAACAATTTTTTTGTTTCTACCGAACAGGAACCCGATAGGCTTGTAAAAACATTGCGGTACGAAATCGACGAACACTATATTCCAACGCTAGGGATACAATTGGAAAGTGGCAGGAATTTTTCCCAGCAATACGGCACGGATTCAGCAGCCGTCATCATGAATGAGGCGGCCGTAAATGCGCTGGGGTGGAAAGGGGACGCGTTGGGCCGAACCATCTCCCGAAACGGCAACAATGGCGAAGAAATATATCGCGTAATCGGGGTGGTCAAAGACTTTCATTTCCGGTCGTTGCACGAACGGATTTCGCCATTGGTCATGGTGCTGGCTCCTGATCCGGGCAATCTCGTGGTAAAAATTAACACGGCCGATATTCCCAGCTTTACGGCAAAACTGCAACAACGATTTACAGCATATGGTGCAGAAGACCCGATGGATTATTCTTTTTTAGATGAGCGCTACAATAATACATACAAAGCGGAGCAAAAGATCGGGACGATACTGGGTGTTTTTGCAATGCTCACCATTTTTATTGCCTGCCTGGGCTTATTTGGCCTTGCAAAATTTACGGCCGAGCAACGTACAAAAGAAATCGGCATCCGCAAGGTGCTCGGTGCTACCGCAACGCAACTGTCGGCCATGCTCTCGAAAGATTTTTCAAAACTGGTATTGATTGCGGTGGCCATCGCCTCACCGATAGCGTGGTGGGCCATGAACAAATGGCTGGAAGACTTTGCCTATCGCATCGACATCCAATGGTGGATGTTTGCTGCAGCCGGATTGCTTGCAGGGGCAATTGCCCTGGTTACGGTAAGCTGGCAGGCCATAAGGGCTGCGGTGGCTAATCCGGTGGATAGTTTGAGAGACGAATGAATTATGCTATGAAATACGCATTAAAAATTGCCATCCGCGGCCTGAAGAAAGGAAAATTATATACGGTTATCCATGTTTTCGGCTTAACATTGGGCATCACCGCCTGTTTGTTGATCGGCACGGTCGTTATCGACGAGCTTTCCTACGACAAGCAATGGAGCCGTTCGGCCGATACCTACCGGTTACTGTCGATCCGCGAAGGCGGCGGCGCTTATTCCCAGAAGGGCGGAACGGTATACGCCGGACTCGCCCCCGCCTTGAAGCAGCACTTTCCCGAAGTGGAAGATTACAGTGAAGTCTATCCCGTACCTGCTCACCTGAAGATCGGAAAGACCGACCCGCTACCGCTCGAAGCAACGATGCTTCACGCAGATACGGCAGCACTACGATTGTTGGATATCAGCCTACTAGCACATGAAGACCTTAATCCCGCCGGAGGCATCAACAAAATCATCTTATCCGAATCGTTCAGCAGGATTCACTTTGGCGGTAGAAACCCGCTAGGCGAGCGGATATACGACGTGCCCCAATACGGTGAGCACGCCCAAGAATATATCATAGCAGGTGTGATGAAAGACATCCCCCCAAACACCCACCTCCGTGCTGACATGATACTGCTTAAAGAGCGCCAAGAACATGCCCTTGCGAAAGACGGCCAGGGCCCAGGCATGCGATATGCCCGGCATTACCTCCTGCTGCGTGAAGGGACAGATCCCCGGCAGTTTGAACAAAAGATAAGCAGTTGGTACGCCCGGTTCACCGAAAACGACAAGATGCAGTTTGCGCTGCAACCCATGGCCGACATTTACCTGAAGACGGATTTTCCGGCCTATCAACTGGTAAAAGGCAATATACAGCACAGCTATATCTTCGCTGCCGTGGCCGCGTTGCTGTTGCTGATTGCCAACATCAACTACATCAACCTCAGCACGGCCCGCGCCAGCAGCCGCCTTAAGGAAACGGGTGTTCAGAAAATATTGGGTGCTTCACGCAAGCGGATCCTGTTGCAATCCCTGCTTGAATCGCTGCTCATTTTCAGCATGGCCGGTTGCCTGGCAGCGTTGTGTTATCAACTGGCATTTCCAGCCATGGAGCGGTTTATCGGCTATCCACTGGCGTTCAGCTTCACGGCAGCGGGGCCTTACTTCGCCTGTGCCCTTATCGCGTTCTTTTCCATTTGCCTATTCAGCGGGCTGTACCCCGCGTGGCTGGTGTCTGGTTTTCGTGCGGTAGGCACCATGCAACAGGTGCTGAAAACGGGCAAAGCTGGTCAGGGGTGGCTAAGAAAAAGCCTAGTTGTAGCCCAGTTTGCCATTTCCATCGCCATCCTTGTTGCTATGCTGATTGTTCAACAGCAGGTGGCTTTTCTCAAAACCAGGGATGTCGGCTTTGGTACCGAAGGACTGCTCAGCGTCAACCACGTTTCATGGGATAATAAGTCGGAAGCGCTCCGCAACGAGCTGTTGAGAAACCCAGCTATCCAATCCCTGAGCTTTACCAATTGGTTGCCCACAGACGGTGCGGGGCCGATGTTAAACAGCATACCCGACCCGCAAGACCCCACCGAACAAATCGAACTGTGGTACATCGACGGAGAGCCCAATATGGCCCAGACGCTGGGACTGAGGCTGTCCGAAGGGCGGTTTCTTGACCCGGCCAACATGGGCGATGCTATCCAAGCCAATGATTTTGAGGCGATGGATGGTTTGCGGCCCTGCCTGATGACGGCCAGCACGGCCCGCCTGCTGCAGGTTTCGGAATTGAACCGCCCGTTGCAAAAAGCCGGTATCATTCCCGTGGGTATCGTGGAAGACTTCAACAGCGAGTCGCTCCACAAACAAACGGTGCCGACGGTTATCGTGGGCTATCGCGACCCTGCTTACGGAGCGCTGCTTATCCGTACACAACCGGGGATGGAGACTGCCGTTATGCGTGATATCGCTGCGGTGTGGAAAGAACTATACCCCGAAAAGCTGTTTGATATCAAGGTGGTCACAGAGACATTAGCCCACCAATATGCGGCCGAAGAAAAACTGCAGAAACTGTTCCGCACGTTCAGCTTGCTCACGATGTTACTGGCCACGATGGGCATCTTCGGACTCGTCGTGCATACGTTGGGGCTTCGGGTGAAAGAGATTGGTATCCGCAAGGTGCTCGGCGCTTCGGTAATGGGCATTGCCGGTTTGCTGTCTAAAGACTTTGTGAAGTTGGTGTGCGCGGCCATGGTCATCGCATCGCCCATTGCGTGGTGGGCGATGAACAAATGGCTGGAGGATTTTGCCTACCGTATCGGTATACAGTGGTGGGTGTTCGTGGCAGCAGGACTGACTGCCGTAATAGTTGCCTTGGTTACCGTGGGCTGGCAGGCCATACGGGCAGCAGCAGCAAATCCAGTGGACAGCCTGAGGGATGAATGATTGCAGATACCATAAGGTATTGATTCGCATAGCTTACGCAGATTGGTAAACAAGTCGTGGAAAATCGTACCTTCGTCTACCGATTAATCATGTTATGAAGAACTCCTATTTTAATCATGCAGTATTGACCTTCACCAGTTTGGTGACCGCGATGCTAGCAACCACAGCACAACCCGTCGCGAAAGCAGCAGAAGAAATCGCTGCCATCATGGCCAACTACGACGCCGTGGGCGCATCCGTTGCTGTCGTGAAAGATGGCGACATCATCTATAACCAGTCCTTTGGTTACCGGAACCTGGCCACACAGGAGCCACTGGAAAACGACGACGTCTTCCGTATTGCCTCCATATCCAAATCGTTCGTCGCCACGAGCCTCATGCAATTGATCGAAGCGGGGAAGCTTTCGCTTGATGACGACGTGGGTGAACTGATCGGCTTTCCGGTGCGTAACCCCAACTTCCCCGATTCGGTCATCACCCTGCGCATGATCCTGTCGCACACCTCCAGCATCAGCGATAAAAACGGGTATTTTACACTCGATGCCTTCAACCCCGAGAAGAATCCCGATTGGGCGAAAGCCTACAACGACTATGCCCCCGGCACGGATTACCAATATTGCAACCTCAACTTCAACCTGGCTGGCGCCATTCTTGAAAAGTACAGCGGTGAGCGCTTTGACCAATATGTCCGTGCACACGTCCTACAACCTTTAGGCCTTTATGCGAGCTACAATGTAGACGAACTGGATCGTGCACGGTTTGCAGCCCTGTATACGTACGATGCAGACAGTAATCGCTTTATAGCATCTCCCGCCGCCTACCGGTCGCCCGCTGCATCATTGAAAGACTACCAAATGGGTTACAGTGCCCCCATCTTTTCACCTACCGGCGGCATGAAAATCTCGGCTACCGACCTGGCCCGGTACATGACCATGCACATGAACTATGGTATACGCGGCACCACCCGTATCCTATCAGAAGAAAGTGCGCGGACCATGCAGACTTCTGTCCCGGCCGGAAAGGGGTATGCACTGGCATTGCGGACCAAGGACGACCTCATCTCCGGCAAAATCATGAAAGGTCACACCGGCCTGGCCTACGGACTCAACAGCGCCATGTTCTTCCAGCCGCAGAAGAAATTCGGTTTCGTCGTCATCATCAACGGCAGCCGGACCACATACACGGATGATTTTCCTGATATCCACCGCGATCTCATCAATTGCCTGTACCGGCATTTCGTCTTATAACGATTTATTGCCTAACTTTGCATGGGCATGGAACTCAACTTACAGGCAACCATCGACAAGGACTCCGGATTCTGCTTCGGGGTGGTCTACGCCATTGACATGGCCGAGGAAATCCTGGAAGAAGACGGCTACCTGTACTGCCTGGGCGACATCGTACATAACGACGAGGAGGTGGCGCGGCTCAAGGCCAAGGGACTCCGCATCATCGGCCACGACGACCTTCACACGCTGAAAAACGAAAAAGTGCTGATCCGCGCACACGGCGAAGCGCCCGAGACCTACCGGATAGCATTGGAAAACAACATCACGCTCATCGATGCCTCCTGCCCCGTGGTGCTCAAACTGCAGAACCGGGTGAAGACGTCGTTCGACAAGAAAGAGAAAGTCCTCATTTACGGGAAACACGGACACGCCGAAGTCATCGGTTTGCAAGGGCAGACCGGCGGCGACGCTATCGTTTTCCAGGATATCGCCGAACTGGACGGCGTGGAACTTCCCGATAGCTTTACGCTGTACAGCCAGACGACAAAGAGCGTGGATAAATTCTACGCCATCAAAGATGAGCTGATGAATCGGGGGTACGACGTGAAAGCGAACGATACGATATGTCGACAGGTATCCAATAGGTATGAAGACCTGGGCGACTTCGTCCGTCAATACGATAAGGTTGTCTTCGTCTCAGGCAAAAAATCTTCCAATGGGAAGGTGCTTTATGAGGTTTGCCTCAAACACAACCCCAACACCTATTTCGTATCGGATCCCTCCGAGTTGAATCCCGAAAACTTTGAGCCCGGCGATACCGTGGGCATCTGCGGCGCTACCTCCACACCGATGTGGCTCATGGAGCATGTAAAGGCCGAATTGGAAGGCTACTGACAGCGCGATGTTACGTAACATCACGCGATAACAGTATTGGTTTGAACAGAAACAATACTGTTTTAACCCAAAACAGCATCAGGACAAATTAAAACTGTGCTGGGGTGCGCTGGAACGCTCTTCCGATGCATCGACCCTGAATACTTTTGGCTCCCTCCCGTACTGCTTTACTGCCAAACAATGTCGTTCTGCAGCAATCCGACACAGTAGTGCGGCACTTGAGTTTTCTTATTAGTAAACTTCATTATCTTTTCAGCCAACACAATTTGGGTATGTACGCCCACTCCCTTCCTTTGCATGTATACAACGCACCTATTCGGCATATTCCTATTGATCGGTGTCGAAATTGGACCGTTTCAAGCGGGCATGGTAGTGGCAAACATAGCCGCCACCTTGTTTTAAGCCGGCCGGAGACCGGGTTTGGCCAACCACACACTGCCTTATCCGGCAACGATGGCATGGTACTTCGGAATATTATTGTCTCATAAAGAAACATTATATCCTTACACTTATGTTGCGTAACATGATGACAACCTAAGACCGTTCCCGTGCAACTCGTGCTGCCCGTGAGGAGGCTCCATCCGGTCGGGGCGGCGAAACGGACGACATCAGCTTAAAGCAGGGCGTATATCGTTTATCGCAAGCTTGTAACACCCACCCGCTGCGGGGACCACCCACCGTTGTGGTACGTCGGCACGCACCGATATTGTGCCCACACGCAACGGTCCCGTTTCCGCATATATGTATTTCATCCAGGTGCATCTCGTTAAACTGATGGGCACCCGCTATACGGCTCTGGGCTATCCCTGTGTGCTAATGCAGAGAAACCGTTGTGATTCCGTATGCAATTGGCTATGTTTGCCATACACACTTACCAAATCCAAGAAGAACAATGCGATTACCATGAAATACCAACGCGCGAAGGCAGGCTTTATTCGTTATCCGGACGCCAAGCTGCTGGTTGCAGCGGGCGTGATTTTGCGGGCTATGAAAAACTCACTGGTTTTCACGGACCCTAGACCTTCGCTGGAAGAAATTGAAACGGCTTTTGAAGACTACCAGCAAAAGGTGTATGCAGCCGCGGGCGGTGGGCTCCTTTACAACACCGCCAAGCGGGAAAGCAAGCGCCGGCTGGCCGACCTACTGCAGAAGCTAGCGCTGTATGTGAATGTGGTGAGTGACGGCAACCTGAACAAATTGCACGGTTCGGGTTTCCCGGTACTGGAGCGCCGTAAGAAAGGGCGTTCTCCCGACACGCCGGGCCAGCCGTTCCTGCGCGACGGCCGCCGGAGCGGCGAGGTCGCGTTTGGGTTCAAACCCGTGGGGCGGGATATGTTTTACGACTATTGCTTCGCCACAGCGGTCGACAAAAAAGGCAACCCTATCTGGGGCGAAATACATGTAACCACACGGTCATGGACAGCCTATGCGGGCGGTTTTGCCCCAAGAAGCCTGGTATATTTCCGTGTCCGGTTTGCGGTGCGGTAAGTCGGAAATAATTGCTCAAATCGTCATCTAAGCATCAAATTGTCTTCGTTTTAGGTAGGCTGGCACCATAATTATGTATCTTTGCGGGCCATGAATAAGGCAAAAAAAGGGATTTTATTGGTCAATCTGGGCACGCCAGATAGTCCGTCGGTACCCGATGTACGACGTTACCTTAACGAGTTTCTGATGGACGGCCGGGTCATCGACATCCCCGCGTGGCGTCGCTTTTTCCTTGTGCGGGGAATCATCGTGCCCTTCCGGGCGCCCAACTCCGCCAAATTGTACCGGGCCGTGTGGAATGATGAAACGGGGTCACCTTTGTTGCATTATAGCTTGCTCCAGCAACGGTTACTTCAGGAGCGCTTGGGCGATGAGTACCACGTAGAATTGGCGATGCGCTATCAAAACCCGTCCATCGCTTCCGCATTGGCGAGATTGAGACCCATGAACCTGGAACAGCTACGCATCATTCCCCTCTTTCCGCAATATGCTTCGGCAAGCACGGGCTCGGTCATCGACAAAGTGATGGAGCTGATACGCTCTTGGCACACCTTTCCCGAGGTTTCTATTGTCAATGATTTTTACGATAATGAGCGGATGATCGATGTGTTTGCCGAAAATGCGCGCAAGCATGACCTGACCGCTTACGACCACGTCTTATTCAGTTACCACGGCTTGCCCGTACGGCAGCTGAACGACGTAACCCCCGATGGGTCGCATCGGTGTGAAACGGCGGGCTGCCGGGAGCGCATCGACGAACATAACCGGTATTGTTATGTTGCCCAATGCTATGCAACAACCCGCTTACTTGCCGGGAAAATCGGTATCGATGCGGACCGGTACACCGTATGCTTCCAATCGCGGTTGGGCAAAACCCCTTGGGTAGAACCCTATACAACGGATGCACTGAAGGCCGTAGCGGCCAACGGCGCGAAACGCCTGCTTGTTTTCAGCCCCGCGTTCGTGGCCGATTGCCTTGAAACCATTTACGAAATTGGCACAGAATATGCAACCGAGTTCAAGGCGCTGGGAGGTGAACAAGTGCAATTGGTAGAAAGCCTCAACGACCACCCACTTTGGATAACGGCATTGCAGCAACTGGCAACCGGTGAAACGACACGCGATACCCAGCTGCACAACCGTGCACCCCAAAAAACGACGATTGTAGAATAACAGGGTAAATGGTTATTTTTAACAGCATAGTTTTACTCCTCATAGATTTTTATATCTACAAGGCATTGCGTACCACGCGGATACGATGGGCGGCTTCCCCGCTGTTCCCGAAAATCTGGTGGGGGTACAGCTTGCTCCTCACGGCCTGCATTTTTGTCAGCATCTATGTGAGCATACCGCTCATGTTCCGTTCCATCATCCTGGTAGCATTTTTCCTTACGTTCATCAGTAAGTTTACCTTTATCCTGGTTTTGCTTGCAGACGACATCCGTAGAGGAGGCGTGTGGCTGAAGCGACTGCTATTGCCGAAAAGAAAGCAGGTAGCGGCGGTAGACAGTGACGCACCACTGCCCGAGAACCCGGTAAAAGGGATCAGTCGCTCCCAGTTTTTGACCAAAGCGGGAATTATGTTGGCCGCCGCACCGTTAGCCCCATTGGGGTGGGGAATCATTTCAGGCGCTTATGACTACCGTGTTCGCCGTGAAAAACTTTACCTTCCTAACCTGCCCAAGGCATTCCATGGGATGAAGATTGGCCAGCTGTCTGACGTGCACTCCGGCAGCTTCTACAACAAAACTGCTGTGCAGGGCGGCGTGGATATGTTATTGGCTGAAAAGCCGGACGCCGTTTTCTTTACCGGCGATCTGGTCAATTACCTGGCCAGTGAAATGCGCGATTACCAAGACATCTTCACAAAAGTACAGGCACCGCTGGGTGTCTTCTCCACGTTGGGGAACCACGACTACGGCGATTACCATTTCGGTCCGGAACCATCTGCCGCAAAAGCAAAAAACCTGCAGGATGTAAAAGAAGTGCACAAGGTGATGGGCTGGGACCTGCTGCTCAACGAAAACCGCAGGCTGAAGGTGGGCAACGAGGAAATCGGCATCATCGGGGTCGAAAACTGGGGTACAGGCCGCTTTCCGAAATATGGGCGTTTAGACCGAGCAATGCAAGGAACCGACGACATGCCCGTTAGATTGCTGCTCTCACACGACCCTTCCCATTGGCGTGCCCAAGTGCTTACCCGGCCCGATGTGGACGTGATGTTTGCCGGCCACACCCACGGCATGCAGTTCGGCGTACGCATGGGCAATATCAAATGGAGCCCCGCACAGTACATCTACAAAGAATGGGCCGGGCTCTATAGGCAAGGGCAACAGCAACTGTACGTAAACACCGGCTTCGGCTTCCTTGGCTACCCCGGCCGTGTCGGTATCCTTCCCGAAATCACCGTCTTCGAACTAATTAAAGGTACGAACCCGGCGCGCGGCTAACTGGCCGAGCGCCGGATTCCCCCCATCAGTCCCAAATAGAGGTTACATGGAATACCTCCAGGTTTTTCACCTCGATATTGTTTCCCCAGAAGTGGAAGCCTTCCCTGTTTCTCTCATCGGGTCTCCGTTCCATTGAATAAGAGAACCTACCGCCGTCGATGAACACTTCGATGCTGGTCCGGTCGATATAAATATCGGCAGAAACCACCGTGCTCGTCATGTCTTCGGGCGAATAGAAGGACCCATTCAGTGTATTCCAGTTCAGATCGTAATCCACAATACGTTGTCCATACAGATTAAACCCGGCACCTGTGGCGTGCGACAGCTTCAGGGTGGTTCTTATCCGCAGGCGATCGGCATGGTCGAATGCATCCAACAATTCATTTGCTCGATCTGACGATAGATTTTCCCATTTTTCAACCGGCGTAAATAGCTGCTCGGTTTCCTTTACCGGCACATTGAACAGGCGGGGGCCATCTTTTGTTGTACGCAGGGTCAGTTCGGTAGGGAGCAGCATCATGCCGTTAAATGGCATCCCTGGATGGCTTATGCGGCCCCAACCGATTTGTACCCGCCTATCATCGGGCATGTTCGTGAACGTTTGGGCGGCATACATTGCGCCGGCGGTGTATTGGTGTTTGCCGGATTCGGGCGTAAACACCTTACCGTCAAATGACCCAAGCATATAGGTACCCGAGGCGCCATACATTACCCACTTGGTATTGCCGGGGTTGCCATCTACCGGCAGCTCGAACAGCTCCGGGCATTCCCAGAACCCCGTTACATGGCTTTCGTATTTCCAGTCTTTGAGATCGCCGGAAGTATAGATAGAGTGTCCGTCGCGTTCGTTGAGCACCATCACCCAATGGCCATCCGGCTCGTACCAGAAAACTTTCGGATCACGCGTGTCGCGGCTGTCCCATTTTTCTTTGGAATCAATAACCGGATTGCCTTCATATTTGGTAAATGTACGTCCGTTGTCGAGGCTATACGCAATGGCTTGTACCTGTTTTTCCGGACCATCTGCGGTATACGCCACCACCATTGCCGGCGTGTTGCCTTTGTTGTAGCCCGCAGTGTTTTCATAGTCGATAACGGCAGAGCCGGAGAACATCGTGCCCAGATGATCGGGAAACAACGCTACGGGCAATTCCTTCCAGTGAACCAGGTCCTTGCTCACGGCGTGCCCCCAATGCATGTTTCCCCATTCCTTTTCATAAGGATTGTGCTGGTAGTAGAGGTGGTACTCACCGTCGTGGTAAACCAGCCCGTTGGGGTCGTTGATCCACCCGCGGCGGGTACTGAAATGAAATTGCGGACGGTTTTTCTCTTTGTAGAGACTGTCCTGACCGACAATGGCGTCGTCCTGCAAAATTTTGCTCAAACCCCGGGCATCACCTTCGTAAGTAATCTTGACCGTTTTTCCCCTCAGGTGAGATACATCTTTGAATACCCAGTAATCTGGTTCTCCGGGTGCCAGCCGCACCACTACGGACAGGTCGGGCTCGCCGGCTACCTCGAAAGTCATCCTCGCACGGTCTTGCTGGTGCGATATCGGGAAGTTGAGGTACTTTTTGTTGATTTTAATCTCAATCTCTTCGGCAAAAAGCGCCAAGCTGGTGCAAAGAAACGTAAACAATGCGAATGCTACTATTTTAAGTTGTCTCATGTTTTCGGTTATTATTATGTGTATTTAATTTATCTTGTCGTTATTACCACCCTAATCATTCTTCACCTCGCGTACATAAACCATGTAATCATGGACTAGCAGAAATGTGGACGGTGATATTTCTATGGTATGGTCGCCATCCGACGACCACGTTTTTTCGTATAGCTTGCGTACCTGTCTTTCACCATATGTATTTACCTCTTCAACCAGCTCGCCGTCAACACGTACCTGCGCAATCGGGAGATCGTTGTTTGTCAGCCCGTACCAAGCGATATACCGGCCCGTGAAATTCAGCGCCACCGACCCCCACACCAACGTCGCGTCATCGTTCCGGTACGGTCCGGATTCCCAAATATGCTCAAAATTACCCATATAACGGTTCAGCGGGTTCGTCGATTCGACATATTCATAGACCAGCTCCCCCTCCACATGCTTATAATTGATAGCCCGTGACTGGATGCGGACAGATGACGCCTGTCCTTTCGGTTCGACCCTCCAGAAAAATTCATCGGGCGAAGTTATCGGATCATAATCGGAAAACACCTGACTGGTCGCCTCCTCTTTATCCATAAGGTAGGAACCCACATCGCCTACTTCAATGGTCTTGGTGGAAGACGGACTGAAATCCGGTGTTTTCGAAAACTTCAGCAGGTAACCGCCCGCGCCGTCCACCTTGGTCCAGGAAAACTCAAGTGGAAACTCCTCCTTATAGATGTTCAAAACTGCTGCAGGAGATGGGCTTTTCAGAAAGATGGCCGGCCGTGCCGATTCGGAAATACGCAGATTATAATACGTCTCCCATTCGGGAATCGTATCCAGAAGCGCTTGTCCGCCGATATAGGGAAGGATCTTTGCACTTATCTTAATGGGGACCTCAACCCCGACCTGGACTTCTTCAACAATAAAGCTGGGCAGCGTGCCCCCTTCAAACGACCGGACCCGTCCGTCTTTGTCTGTGTATTCAGCCGAATAGCCAAAGAATTGGTATAGATCTGATTCGATCGGTGCGGCCCATTCAACGACCGCAGCAGACGTGGACTCAATTACTTTGGGTGGCACCAGCGACAGCACGTCAAGGTCTGTTTTGGTAAAAGGCGTCAAACGCGCTTCCCGCGGGATGGATCGGTCGCCGTGTTCGTTTTCGGTGTAAATCCTGAAATGATACGTCCGTTGTTCGGTTAATCCCGTAATGTTCACCCACGAACACACGCTGTCGATGACAATGCGTTCGTCATCGTACTCGATAACGGTCTTCTCTGCCTTTCCCAATTTCATCTGGCTTGATGGGACTTTACCTTTCTTGCTGAGGTAAAACTCGACCCGTTCATAACCAAGTTTCCAGCTGATGGTATCGAAACTTGCCGGATAGATCATCTCTTCGGGTGAGAATTCCTTTATGTTATCGTAAATATTGGAACACGAGGCCAGTACGATTGCCGAAAGCGACATGGTCCACAAATAAACTAATTGCTTCATAACGATTATCACTAAATAAAACTACTTCCTTTTCCTACCATACAGTGTGATTTCGGAGAGACCCATCACACCGCGCCCGGTATAATCATTTTGGAATCCATATTGCGCTTCATAGCGGAACCAACGGGTAGGGGCGGAAAAGCGTGGGTCATCCGGGTAAAGGTATGCCATGTCACCGGCCTGTGCCATGACGCGGTACTGCTGGCCGGGCAGATCGGGCGGGAACGGTATTTTGTGCGTCCGCACCGAGTCCCAGCCCGCCCCGTCCCAGATATGGATACCGTAAACACCTACGTTCTCCCCACCGTAGTACCAACCCCGCCCAACCGGTCTCGAATCCCAGATATGATCCCTTTGGTGGGTGATGATACGGCTGATTTCCCATTCCTCGCCCAGGTCGATGATGAAGTTGGCTGGCAGATCTCCGTCGTTCACTTGGCCTGTCTGGCCTCTGGCCGCTGTATTGCCGAAATTCCTGTTCAGCCCATCGTCTATGATACCGTCGATAAGGAAACGTGCACGGCCCTCGAAGCCGTCCCAGAATCCCTGCGGCACTCCGCCTACCGAATCATTCGTTTGTGGAATGACCCATTTGTCCTTAGGGATTTCTTCGTCCTTTATCAGGTGGATCTCACTTTCGACGGTCTGACTGATGTTCCCGTAACGGTCTTCCGCAGCTACCCGAACCCGCACCGGCATAGATTCCGGTATTTGTCCGACAAGGACAAACCTCCGCTCGACCGTATCCGTAGAAGTGAAAATGGCATTCTTCTCTGAATCCCCGTATGCGTAGTTTACGTGGATATTGATCACTTGGCTCAATTCGTTTTCCCATTCCACATAGAACGACCCGAAGCCTCCCTTGGCCGCTATGCTACGGGCGATGCGGGAAATGCTGGGTTCCTTTGGGACCACCGTGATGGTCTGCGCCTCGGATTTGTTGCCCGCACGGTCCACGGCGTAAACGCTGACCTCCTTGGGAAGTGTATCGGGGAAGCCTTCCACGTCAATGGAGTCCGAAAAATAAGAAGATGAAAACCATACCTCCTGTCCTTCTTGATTGAGGTAGCTCGCATTAACCGTCAGCACATCCCGGTCCTCAGGGGGAGTGAAGTAAATCCGGGCACCCCCATAAAGCGGCTTATATACCGGGTCAACAAACGGCTTCCCGGGAGGGGTGTCATCCGCATAGTTAATTTTGAACCGTTCACTTTCCTTGCAGCCGTAAATGGCGCTAAAGGACACCACTATTATTATAATCTTAAATATGTTACCCATTGTCATTCAATTTATAAATCCTTAGTTTTCTGCCCCGGGCCATCCTGGATTCTGTTTTAGATTGGAGTTTATGTTGAGCTCACCGATGGGTATGGGCCAAAGATTATCGCGCATCTGGAAACTGCGGCCCTGCTTAATCGAAAGTATAAAAAAAGCCCCGAGCGACGATCCTTTTCCATTCCAGCCCATCGCCGGTTGATTAAATTCAAGGACAGCCCGCTTATACCGCCGCATATCGAAAAAACGGGCCCCTTCGAATGCTAGTTCGATACTACGTTCGCGTAAAATGATCTCCCGGAGCCTACCCTTATCCAGATGGCTGTTGATGTTGTTGGGGCTTACCAAAGTGGGGTTGGACCAGGCATCTTCTACGTCGGGGATACCTGCACGACGGCGCACCTTGTTGAGCGCGTCATACACCGCTTGGCTGGGGCCTTCCACCTCATTTAGGGTTTCCGCTTTCATCAAATATAGATCGGACAAGCGGATAATGGGATAGGGGAATGCTACCATGCGGGCCGAGTGCGCATTCATCGATTCAGGATGGACAAACTTTTGGACGCCTATCCCTGTCCAGAAAAAGTCGGTCTGCCCCGTGCCTCCATGCATGAAACTGATCCCGCCGTCAGTCCCAGGCAGCAGCATCGTGGGGATGGAACGCCTATACTGACGCCAATAGCCCCCGGTTATGCCAAGGTTAGCGTAGAAACGGGGTTCGCGGTCAAAATATAGATAGACGGTTTTCACGTTCGGCTGCAGGAAACCGGCATAAACACGATACGCCTGATCGGCGGAATCCGGAACTTCGAAGAGGTCATATTTGTCGCTCTGCGAAAACGTCAGGTCCACGTCAAGGGGAAGCCCGTTCTTCGTGTAATAGCGTTCAATTACGCTGTAATTCGCCCCCAGCCAATTGCCCACGTAGCCGTTACTTTGCCAGTCCGGGTCGGTGTCGTTGTTGGTCCGGATAGCACTGGCGTATTGAAGAAAGTCACCGCCGTTCCGGTCGCCTGTCCGCCCCCATATCAGTTCTTGATTCCAAGGATCCGGAATGGTCATTTTTACCGAAAAATAATCGGTCATCCGCTCGGGGCTTTGTTCCAAAAGGGCTTCATCTGCTTTGCTGAATGGCGCCCCTGTGAACCGGTATAACTCGTTAAAATTGCTCTCGCAAAAGGCAATAGCAGTGTTTACAGCATCAAGTGCATCCCGCCATTTCTGGGGATTTTCATCCACCGGAAAGTATGGCTGTCCATCGAAATCCAGGAAATCACTGTAATATTCGCGGTTGCCATTGAAGAAAGGGCTCGCTCTGAGCAGCATGACCCGTGCCTTGATCGCCAAGGCCACCCGCTTGTCGACCATCCCCAAATAGATGTCGGGCACACGGTCCTGCAAATCCGGAATCGCCTCGTCAATCAACCTGATGACATAATCGAAACAATCGTCTACCTTCTGGCGCTTCGGCAAGATCTGGTCGTCTGATTCATCCACATTCACCGTGCGATCGACGATAACGATGGGACCATAATGTTCGATCAGCTGGTAATGATAAAAGGCTTTAAGGAATTTTACCTGTGCGGTCCAGTCCTTTAACTCCCTTTCCGGCACGTTTTCAGCGAGCGATATCTTGTCAAGGAACGTGTTGCAGGCCCGTATACCCTTATAGAGGTGGGGAGCACCTCCACTCCCCGTCCATAACCCGTACATGGGATTACTATTGTTCTGGCCTCCCATCATAATCCCCAGGGGCGACTGGCGCCAAAGGTCGTTTTTATCGACCTCGCGTGACACCCACTCGTCGCCCAATAGAAAGGTCGAATTCGACATACTGTGGACCGGCGGCAGGAAACTGTATACTTTCGATAGCGCGTTAAGCGCCATCTCCCGGTTGGCAAAGTAATCCTCCAGTGTCACCGTGTTGTCAGGCACGATGCTGAGGTAATCGGAACATGCGGAAGACGACACGATAAGGACAAGGCTATACAGCAATTTTCTCATGATACGTTAGGATTAAAATGATAATTGGACTCCCATGTTAATACGCCTATTTATCGGATAAGCCAACCCGTTCCCCCCCATTTCCGGGTCCCAAAGCCTGAAGGAGCTGAGGGAAAACAGGTTCTCCCCGCTCAGGTAGATCCGCCCGCCGGCGATGCCTACGCGTCCAAGCAAGCCGGGGCTATAACCCACTTCCAGGGTTTTCAGGCGCATGAAACTCCCGTCGCGCAGCCACCATGTGGACGGTTGGACGTTGTTGTTCACCTCGTAGACCGCAAGCCGGGGCCAGAATGCATGGACATCGGGGTTGGTCTCGCTCCACGAATCGCGCGCGATGATAGCCGGTGCGTTGCGCCGGTTAACCAAGGGAGCAATCCCTGAAGGGTTGATAAAGAATGAAACCCGCGAGTTCCCCTGGAAGAAGAAGGAAAAATCCACCTTCTTCCAACCCAATGACGCCCCGAAACCGTATTGAAGCTGCGGCACGGTCGGATAACCGATGGGAATCCGGTCATTTTCGTTGATAACGCCATCCTGGTTCACGTCGGTATACTTGATGTCGCCGCGCATGTATGAACCGAAGGCGATCTGGCTGGGCGAGTTGTCGATCTCTTCCTGGTCGACGAACAGGCGTTCGGCCACATACCCCCATTGCTGCCCTATTGGCTGCCCGGCGGTGTACAGGTACCACTCTTTATAGGAAGGCTCGTCGGTCCGGACAATCCGATTGGTGGCATAAGTTGCGTTCACCCGGGCGGTCATCCAGAAGCTGTTGGAGAAGAAGTGCTTATAGTCAACAGACCCATCAATGCCCTGAGACTTCACCTTTCCGATATTTCCGCTTATTACCGCCTCATAGCCCATCGTTTGGGGAATGTTGTTCCTGGGCCAGTAAATCTTATCACGTATATTGTGGAAATAATCCACCTGGATATTCAGGCCATTCAACAGGCCCAGCTCCAACCCGAGGTTAGATATGGTTGACACTTCCCATTGGATATTCGGGTTATTGTATCGGGCAACACTGTATCCCTCGTACCGCTGGAGGAAATCCCTGCCCCATGAATACATACCGCCGCCGGCATATATGTCCGAAAGGAAGAAAAATCTGCCTGAGCGGCCGGCGATGGCGTCATTACCCACTTTTCCGTGGGTGAGTTTCAATTTTACAAGATCGAACACACGCTTCAGGCCGTCTGTGTAGTAAGGCTCATTGGAAACCACCCAACCAAAACCGATGGATGGAAAGAAGCCGAAACGATGCGACTTATCGAATTTCTCTGAACCATTGTACCCGTAAGAAGCTTCCAAAAAATAGCGGGAGTCATAGTCATATGTGAACCGTGAAGAGTTGCCGACATTCCGCTCGGGCAATGTCTCGTAAATAGAACCGTTTGACCCATTGGTAAGCAGCTTTTCTCCCGCGAAACCCACGGTCATAAATCCCAGGTTATGGGGGCCGAAACTGTTGTTCCAATTCAAGCGCCCCTCAAAATAGTAGTGCGTTTCGCCGTTGCGCCCCCCCGTGACATCACCCAGGCGGCCCGTTTCGTTCGGATTGAGCGGGTAAAGGGTGTATTCCTGGTTCTGGTCATCATAATTTTCAAGCGCGTAATAAACGGGGTTATAACTCCGCGTCTGCGACGAGGCGCTCCAGGTGTTCACCGAGGCTTTCAGTTCCAGCTTCAGGTTTTCCATAACATTGCCGAGATCTTGTTTCAGCGTGGCCTGGGCAGAAATATTGTTCTCGTCCGAGACCGTGTAGCCCCTGACCATTTCCGCAAAGGGGTTCACCAAGCCGGGATCGACCATGCCAAACATCGTGTTGCGCGTATACTGATGCCGCTCATCGGGCAGCCATACCGCCGGAAACTCAACAGGGTTGATGCCCATCACCATATCGAAGATCTCGCCCGCAGACCGGAATGGCGAATTGTATTTCTGAAACCTCCCGGAAATTCGGGTATCCAGCTGTGTCGTCTTGCCAAGGTTAAAAATAACATTGGTCCGGATACTATACCGGCTGATATCGATGTTGCTATTGAAATTGTTCAGGTTATCTTGGTTGTCCACCTTGAGCAAACCGGTTTCACGATCAACGCCTGCCGAAACGTAATAGGTAGCCACTTGCCCACCGCCCGACAGATTCATGTTGAACCTGGAGTTTACCGTATTGTTTTTCATCAATGCATCGTACCAGTTCACGTTAGGAAATACCATCGGGTTCTCACCTCGCAGCGTCGCCTGTATCTTTTCCTCGCTGTACCAGTTGCCCATCGGGACAATCTGGGCGGGGTCGCCCTCGTATTTCGACATCTCGTCATTGTGGCGTGAAAGTCGGGCCTCATTGTAAGCTCTCATATAAGAAACACCATCAAGGAGTTCGAGCATCGATGTGGGAGAGGAAACGTTCGCATCGAACCGCGCTGAAATCGCGACCCGTTCCCCCGCTTTGCCTGATTTGGTGGTAATCGATACGATCCCGTTTGCGCCACGCGCCCCGTAAAGGACCGTAGCGGACGCATCTTTCAAAATGGAAAAAGCCTCAATGTCATCCGGCTGCAACCGCGCAAGGTCATCCGTCGAGGCCTCAAAACCGTCGATGAGGATCAGCGGGTCGGCCTTGTAGCCGAAAGTGGTGACCCCCCGTATGAAAAACTGGGCATTATCCCTGCCGGGCTCACCGGTGGTCTGGTAAGAAATCAGACCGGGTATCTTGCCGGCAAACGAAGCGGTTAGGTTACTGCTTGGCACGAGCAGATCTTTGGTGTTTACCGTTGTTATCGAAGCGACAACACTTTCTTTTTTCTGGGTGCCGAAAGCCACAACAGTCACCTCTTCCAATTCGTCTGATACAGGAACCAGAGCAACTTCCAAATAAGTCCGCGCGCCCACATCAAGGGTCTGAGGCTCCATACCGGTAAACGAAAAAACCAATTTATCGGTGGGCAAGACGCTGATTTCAAAAGTACCGTCCTCGCCGGTACTAGCCCCCTTGGTCGACCCATCAACCATAATACTCACCCCGGCCAACGGCTCTCCCGTGTCCGCCGCCGCCACCTTTCCACCTACCCGAACCTGCTGGGCGGTCAAGTGTAGTGGAATGATAATCGTGAAATACAATAGAAAACTCCAACTTCTAATCATTTTTCTTCATTCTTTAGTTTGGTCTGTAACTTTTTATAGCATATCTCATTTTTTGAAAAGCACCCCATATGGACAACTTTCTAACATAAACCGATTAAAGCTTGCCACTGAATAGGATGGGCATGCGCCCGGTTGGGTAGCAACATAGGCTCCCATTGCTGTCGCAAACCCCAGTATATGTTCCATGTCCGCGCCCTTTAGTTTTTGTGCTATAAATGCGGCGAGAAAGGCGTCTCCACTTCCCACCGTATCTCGCACCTCCACCGGCACAGCAGGACAATTATATTGAGAGGTTGGGGTATAATAGGAGGCTCCCTTAGCCCCTTTGGTAACGATAATCTCCTGCAGATCATACCGTTCCTGCAACAACTCGACACCCCTGTGCTCCTGACCCGAATGATTCCCCAACCACGCAGAAACTTCAATCAACTCGCGGAAGTTCAGTTTGATGGCATCGGCTCGCTGCAATAACGTATCAACGGTTTCAGGGGTATAGTGTGGAGCCCGTAAGTTGATATCAAACAATCGGTAACGATTCGATTTATCCAACAGGCGCAGCAGTGTTTCGCGGCTTGCCGTATGGCGGCCAGCAAGACTACCATACACAAACACGTCAGCCGAGTCAATTAAGTCGTCAAAACGATCTTCGTATTCGATGGCGTCCCAAGCAACGGGAGTTACAATGTCATAATTGACCTCGCTATCTCCATCTAGGGCGACCAACACCTTACTGGTCGGATACATGCCGTCTTTCTGGACGAACGAAGTAGGTATGCCCATACGGTATAGGAAAGCCTGGAGCTCCTCGCCGTCGGCGTCGCATCCAACGCGGCTAATCAGGGCACTGTCAATTCCCAGCTGGCAGAGGTGATAAGCGACATTCATGGGGGCACCCCCTGGTTGCTTTCCGGCAGGCAACATATCCCAGAGCACCTCACCAAAGCATACGACCCTATTGTTTCTCCTGTTTATCATGGTTATTTCTCTCAATAAATCACGCCCTTCCCCTGTTTGGCTAATGCATCATCGTCCCACCGATCTGTTCCAGCGATTTTCCTTTCGTTTCGGGCATGAGCTTCCAAACGAAAAGCAACTGGAGGATCATACACCCCGTGAAAATCAGGAAAGTGGTACCACCGCCCAGGCTCGAACTGAGCATCGGGAACACGAAGGTGATAATAGCGGCCATTACCCAGTGGGTGAGGCTGCCCAGCGTTTGCCCCTTCGCCCGCACCTCGGTTGGAAAAATCTCGGAAATGAATACCCAGATAACTGCACCCTGCGAAAAGGCGAAAAAAGCAATGTAAATCATCAGATACGCCGTTACGGCAAGGCCATTGGGGTTTTCGGCGTAAAACGAGTGCGATACCATCGCCAGCGCAGCGATGAGGCCCACTGAGCCGATCAGCATGAGCTTACGGCGTCCCACCTTGTCGATCACATTGATGGCAATCAAGGTAAACGTGAAGTTCACCAAGCCGATGCCCACCGTTGATAGCAACGAACTCTGTGCACCGAGACCGGCCATCTCGAATACACGCGGCGCATAATAGATGATGGCATTGATGCCGGATACTTGATTAAATACGGCAAAGAGGATGGCCAAAAACACGGGGAACCGGTATTTCTTGCTAAACAACGAGGAGGATGCCCCCCCGTTGCCCATTGCTTTTGCCGAGGCCAGGATACTCTCCAGTTCGGCAACGTAATGGATAGGGTTGACTTTCTTCAGTATCCGCAGCGCTTCATCACGGTTGTTGCGATACAGCAGCAACCAGCGCGGGCTCTCCGGAACAAAATGGATAAGGATGTAAAATACCAGAGCTGGTATGGCCTGGACACCCAGCATCCATCGCCAAGCGCTTTCGCCCCCTTGCCCGATGAGGTAATTAGACAGGTAAGAAACCAGAATGCCCAGCACCACATTGAATTGGAACAGGCCAACCAGACGGCCGCGCTTGTCGGCCGGTGAAATTTCGGAGATGTAAATCGGGGCCGTGACCGATGATACGCCCACGCCGATACCGCCTAGAAACCGGAACAGGATAAAGAGATACCAATCGTGTGCCAACGCTGTGCCAAGCGCCGAAAAAAAGTACAGGGCGGCAATGAAGAACAGGGTCCGCTTGCGGCCGAACCGATCGGACGGGTAGGCGCCCATCAACGCACCCGCTACTGTACCCAGCAAAGCAATCGCCATGGTCACACCGTGTTCCAACGCGCTCAGGCTCCAGTATTCCTGTACGGCTTTCTCAGCACCGGAAATGACAGCAGTATCAAAGCCAAAAAGGAAACCTCCCAAAGCGACGACGAACGACCATGCGATTACAGTATTTTTTGTCATGTAAATTTATTTAAGATTTTTATTGGCACTAACGGAAGCAAATGTAGACGTGTCTTGAAAACCGGGGATTCAGGATTCTTTCAAATGCTATCGATTTTGCTCAAATAATGCAACCGGCTTATAGGCAGTAGATTACCAAAACAAATGCACACTGGACTTTCGATTTCGTATCCCCTATTTTTGATTTTTAATCATCGCCGGCATGGAAGGTAACTCCCGAATGGGTCATGGCTCCGCCGATGGAGCATATTTTTGCTACCTTCACCTGGAATTACCCATAACGGGGGGAGGTATTCCTACTGGGTATTTCGAGATTAACTACAAAAAACCATGAGAAAACCGTTGATGATGCTGTTATTGGCCCTTTGCGCACATGCTTGCGGGTTGGTGGACAAAAAACCCGTTTACCGCATCGCTTTTTCGCAGTGCGTGGGCGATGACGCCTGGCGGCAGACGATGCTGGAGGAGATGCGGCGGGAGTTATCTTTCTACCCCGATGTGGAGTTCATTTACCGCGATGCGAACAATAGCAGTGACCGGCAGATCCAGCAGCTCCATGAATTGCTTGGGATGGAGCCCGACCTGATCATCGTGTCTCCCAACGAGGCGGAACCGCTCACCCCCGTGGTCGACGAGATATTCCGGAGTGAAATTCCGGTCATTGTGACGGATCGAAAGACCTCTTCGGGTTTGTACCACGCCTATGTAGGCGCCGACAATTACGAAGTCGGCTACCTTGCCGGACAATACCTCGCCAATAAACTGCATGGTAAAGGCGTTATCAGTGAGGTTACGGGCCTGCCTGGCTCTTCCGCGGCCATCGAACGCCAGAAAGGCTTCCACGCAGCGTTGAAGCCTTTTCCGAACGTCGTGCTGCATGAGCAGATCAACGGGCAGTGGCTCATTGGCGAAGCCAAGAGGCAGGCGGCACAACGGGTCGATGCGCTGGCCGCCTCTGATGCCATATTCGCCTACAACGACCAGATGGCTCTTGGAACCTACGAGGCGTTGCAGGAAGCAATACCGGATAACGACATCAAGATCGTGGGCGTAGACGCATTACCCGGCGACCGCAATGGCCTGCAGTTTGTTGCTGATCGGATGCTGGATGCTTCCATGCTGTACCCCACGGGCGGTAAAGAATGCATACAGACGGCCATGGCCATCCTGCAAGACAGACCGTATCAGCGTGAGAACATTCTCGGATCAGTGGTCGTCGACTCGACAAATGTAAAGCTCATGAAACTGCAGGCCGACAAAATCATCGACCAGCAGGCTGACATAGACAAGCAACAACAGCTCTTTGTTGAGCAACAACGTATTTTCAGCGACCAACAACGGGTACTCAATATCCTCGTGGTCAGCTTGGTGCTGGCCATCGTGTTTGCGGGCATCTCGTTTTATTCGTTGAAAGCCAACTGGGACAAAAACAAGCAACTAGAACATCAAAACCAGGAGATTCTTGGGCAGCAGCAGCGCATCCTGGAAATGACAAAAGCCGTAGAAGGGGCTACCGAAGCCAAGATCAACTTTTTCACCAACATTTCACACGAGTTCAAAACGCCGCTATCGTTGATGATCGTTCCGATCGAAGAGCTGCTCGGCAACGGAAAACTGCCGGAGAGCACGCACCGTTCGTTGCGGTTGATCAAAAAGAACGCGCTGATCCTGCAGCATTTGGTATCACAGCTGATCGATCTGAGGCGCGTGGGCTATGAGAAACTGCAGCTAAAAGCCAAAGAAGGAAACGTCACCCTGTTCTGTAGCCAGGTGGTTCAGGCCTTCAGGCCACTGGCGCAGCGGAAATCCATAAACTTCAGACTGGAAAGCGACCTACGCCAAGCATTGCTCTGGTTTGATGAAGACCTGATGGAGAAGTTGCTGTATAACCTCCTTTCAAATGCGTTTAAATTTACGCCCGCTGAAGGTGAAATCGTGCTGCGTCTCCGTGAACTGCACGCCAAACCCAACGAAATCGAGATACAGGTAATCGATACGGGAGAGGGGATTGCCGACGCAGACATCGTCCACTTGTTCGAGCCGTTCTACCAGGGCGAGAACCACGTTCGGGGGACGGGCATCGGGCTATCGCTATGTAAAGAAATCACCGCCCTGCACCATGGCCGCATAACGGTGCAGAGCCAGCAGGGGCAGGGCACCACGGCAACCGTAACATTGCCACGGGGCCACCGGCATCTCCAAACGGAAGAAAAAGCGACGACCCAGCCCACGACCGGCAGTGCCATTGGTCCACGCGAAACGGCCACCCACCTTTCGCTGTTGACGCATGAGATGGAGACGGGTGAGCCAATGCCCATGGCCGTGAATCCAGCGGATGGCAGTCCCGTCAAAGAACATTCGATACTGATCGTTGAGGACCATCCCGACATGCGACAATTCCTGGCGGAAAAAATGAGCGCCCATTTCACCGTCTACACCGCAGCCCATGCGCGGGCGGGTTTTGACATGGCCCACGAACAATTGCCCGACCTTATCATCTCCGATGTGCTGATGCCCGGCGAGCTGGGGACCGCCCTGGCCGAAAAGCTCAAGGCGGATATTCGCACCGCCACCATTCCGATTATACTGCTGACGGCGCGGGGTACGGACGAACAGGTGGCAACGGGCCTGAGTGTCCTAGCGGATGCCTATGTGACCAAGCCTTTCAATGTAGACCATCTGATTGCCCAGGTGAATAATCTGCTGGAAAACCGGAAGCTGCTGCACCGGCATTACAGTTGTGATGTTGCCGAGTTCCAACCCGCTTCCACCCTTTCCGTGGTTGACCGGCGTTTCCTGAATGAGCTTGCGGCGTTGATCGAGGAGAACATCGCCAACAGCGAAATGAATGTGGATTACCTCTGTGAGCGGCTGGCGTTGTCACGCATTCAGCTATACCGAAAGGTAAAATCGTTGCTCGACTGCAGCGTCAACGACTACATCACTGCCCGAAGGCTTCGCAAAGCGGCCGTAATGCTGCAACAAGGGGAGGCCATCAATAGCGTTGCCTACCAGACCGGATTTTCCTCGCCCGCTTACTTTTCGACCGCTTTCAAAAATAAATATGGTATGTCTCCGTCGTTATTCAAAAAGAACGTCGTCGCAGCCGGGAATACGTGAGGATATGTTACTTTAATTTGACAAAAAAGAATAAAATAGTACTTTTATGGTTTGGTGAAATAATTTGCCCCTTTTTGTATGAAGCGAGCATCATTGATTGTTTTCGGTTATTTGTTTATGTCTACGATAGCATTTGCCCAGGATTCCTCAGCTTTCCAGGCTAAACAACTCATCCATCGGGGCGACACACTACCCTACCGGATTTTGTATCCCAAAGACTACAATCCCGAAAGCAGCTATCCGGTTCTTTTCTTCCTGCACGGAGCAGGTGAGCGCGGTGCCGACAACGAAAAGCAGCTTGCGCATGGCGCAAAATTATTCTTGGAAGATAGCGTGCGTAGTACATTCCCTGCCATCGTCATCTTTCCCCAATGCCCGCTGGATTCGTATTGGAGCAATGTGGATATCCAATCGACCCCCGAAGGCGGGCGGGCGTTCTACTTCCGCACAAAGGGCAAACCTTCCGTTGGGATGTCGCTATTCTTGCGGTTAGCAAAACAGGTCCTTAAGCAAGAGGCGGTAGACAAACAACGCGTCTACATTGGGGGATTATCAATGGGGGCTATGGGGACCTATGAGGCCCTACGGCGCAAACCCAAGGTTTTTGCCGCGGCATTTGCCATCTGTGGGGGCGACAACACCGCCAACGTGAGAAAATATGCACATGTGCCCCTATGGATTTTCCATGGCGAGCAGGATAACGTGGTGCCGTCAACCCATTCACACGCCATCGTTGCCGAACTGAAAAGATTGGGCACCGCTCCGAAGGCGACGTTCTACCCAATGGCCAACCACAACAGTTGGGACGACGCTTTTGCCGAACCGGAGTTGCTACCTTGGTTGTTCGGCCACACCAAGAAATAAACAGCAAGCTGTAACACCTGGCTACCTATGTGGTCTAATCATTCATAAACAAAGGGTGAGATGTCAGTCAAAATGTCGAATAGGGAGAATGTCAAGCTGTCGCTGCAATCGATCAGCAGCAATAAGCTACGCACGTTCCTCACAGCGCTGATCATTGCTATCGGCATTACCGCGCTAGTGGGTATCCTTACGTCTATCGACGCCATCAAAAACTCACTTACCGATTCGTTCTCGGCCATGGGCTCCAATTCCTTCAACATACGCAACCGGGGGCTTAACATACAGATCGGGGGCAGCGGCACCCGGCCTAAGCAGTTTCCGCAGATTACGTACTACGAAGCCAAGGCGTTCAAGGACGACTTCAATTACCCAGCGATTGTATCGCTGAGCACCTACGCATCGTTCGGCGGTACGGTGAAATATAAAAGCGAGAAAACCAACCCCAACATCAATGTACTCGGGGCGGATGAAAACTACCTGCAAACCGCGGGATACAATCTCTCGGCTGGCCGTAACTTTTCCCTGCGCGAAATCGAATATGGTAGCAATGTGGTCATCGTAGGCTCGGAAATCGTAAAACGGCTCTTCAAAAACAACGAAGACCCCCTGAATCAGGTCATCCGTATCGGCAGCTCCCAATACACCATCATCGGCGTATTGGAAGACAAAGGGTCCAGCGCGGGTTTCGGTGGAGACAAGGCCTGTATCATCCCCTTGGTTAAAGCACGGGCCGTGATGGCCTTAGGCCGACCGTCCTACACCATTACCGTGATGGCCGGAAACCCACAGCAAATCGAAATGGCTATCGGCGAAGCGACCGCACTCTTCCGCAACATCCGCGGAGTGAGGGTAGGGCAGGAAACCAACTTTGAGATTACCAAAAGCGACGCGGTGGCACAGATGCTGATCGAAAGCCTTACCTACGTCACCATCGGTGCGGTTGTCATTGCGTTGATCACGCTCATCGGTGCCTCTATCGGGTTGATGAATATCATGCTGGTATCTGTAACCGAGCGCACGCGAGAAATCGGTATCCGCAAGGCCATCGGTGCAACCCCGACCGTTATCCGGAAGCAATTCCTTACCGAGGCGGTCGTTATCTGCCTCATGGGCGGATTTGCGGGCATCTTTTTGGGCATACTCATCGGCAACATCCTCGCGGTAGTGATGGGCGCCAGCTTCATCATCCCCTGGAATTGGATCATCCTTGGTGTTGCTGTCTGCGTGGGCGTGGGCATGGTTTCGGGATACTATCCGGCGTCCAAGGCTTCAAGGCTCGACCCCGTGGAAGCATTGCGGTATGAATAGAACAGGGCGGTGGCTTCACTGCTTAGTTACCTGTAGCCTTTCAGTCAAGATAACCTGTAACTCGTTCAGCTTAGCAGGGTAACGGTCACTTACGTTGGTTGACTCCGCCGGGTCTTCCGCCAAGTTATATAAACCCCACGATGGGTCTTCTTTGTCTTTAACTAACTTCCAGTCGCCAACGCGCATTGCCGCATTTCCCTCATGCTCCCAATAGATTTGCCGTTCATGCTTTTTGTTTGCGTCTTTCCCTTGCAGCAACGGAACCAGACTGATACCGGGCAAGTGGCTGTTGGCATTCGCTCCGGATAACTCCTGTAGGGTGGGCATCAAATCGATGATATGACCCACACCGCCGATGAATCCCCCCGGTTGTTTAATCCCCTGCGGCCAGTGCCAGATCGACGGCGTCGCAATGCCGCCTTCGTGCATGTATTTCTTGTACTTCCTGAAAGGCGTATTCGAGGCGTACGCCCACGGAGTCTCATATGCGGTATAGGAACCGCGTTCGCCGATGCGCTTCGTGGTGTCGTTGAGCCCTCGCCGTTCAACGCTCTCGGCACAGGCACCATTGTCCGAAAGGAACACGATGAGTGTATTGTCCAACACTCCTTTTTCTTCGAGTTGGTGGACCAGTTTTCCGATGTTATCGTCCATGATCTCAATCATCGCCGCATAAACGGCCATTTTTCTGGCCCATTGTTTTTTGTTTGCAATCGACTCCCAAGCTGGAATGTCTTCGGGTCGCATACCGGGTGTGTAACGGTCGTCAATCACTCCTTTGGTCGTCATCTGCTCAAATCGCAATGTGCGTACCGCATCCCAACCCTGGAAGTAAAGCGTTTCATACTTGGCCACTATGGAGTCCGGTGCATGCAGCGGCCAGTGCGGTGCGGTGTAGGCGAGGTAAAGAAGAAAGGGTTGCTTTGCGGTATGATTATCGGTATAATGCTGATTAATGAACGTGAGCGCAGTATCGGTGAATGCATCGGTCATGTAAAACCCAGTTGCTGGGGGATTCCAAACATCATCGTCGCGTACCATCACCCGCCGCCGCTTTTCGTCAATAATCTCATAATAGCTGCTGGCTCCAGAAATGAGCCCGAAATACCGGTCGAAGCCCCGTTGCCGGGGCCAGTGTTGCGGCCGTTCGCCCACATGCCATTTTCCGACCATGTAGGTACTGTATCCTGCGTTGCGCAGCACCTCGGCGATTGTCGGCTGATCTGTCCGTAGGAATCCTTGATAGGGGCCCGGTTCGATTGGTTCATCAGCATAACTGACCATATGGCCCATGCCAGCATCGTGCGGGTACTGGCCCGTCAGTAAGGAGGCGCGTGTGGGGCAACACCTTCCGGCATTGTAAAAGCTCCGGAAGCGTAGCCCTTCTTCGGCAAGTTTATCGATATTAGGCGTTTGTATTTCGCCACCGTAACAACCGAGGTCCGAATAACCCATGTCGTCAGCGAGGATGATCACGATGTTGGGGCGATCTGCGGTGCCCTTTTGGGCGAAGCCTCGGATATAGCAACCGGCAAGTAGCAGCAACACAAGCGAAAAAATGGTTGTCTTCATCGGTTTTAATGTGTTTTTTGCATCTTTTTTATTTCTTCGAGTAGCGCTCGCAATTCCTTTACCTTGTCCGGAAACTGTTGATAGCGGTTTGTCGTTTCCTGCGGATCCTTTTCAAGGTTGTACAGCTGTCCGGCAGGCCCGCCGGAAACGGCCTCTTCGCTTTGGGGTTCGGAAAAGCCTCCGGATCCGAGGCCATCTATCAGTTTCCACGGACCTTGGCGGATGGCAAGATAGCCGTTTGAAGCCTGGTGTATGACGGCGCGTTGACCGGGAATGACGGCTGTTTCCCCCTTCAGTACGGGCAAAATGCTGTAACTGTCGGGGGCAGCATCTGTCGGTATTCCGGTTTTCAGGATGGCGGCACAGGTAGCGGGAAGGTTGGCCAATGTTGTCAACGCGTCACTTGCTGTGCCTTGCTTCACCGCAGCGGGCCAGCGCACGATAAACGGGATGCGGTGGCCGCCTTCGAAGGCATCGCCCTTCATTCCGCGGTAGGGACCGGTTGCGTGGTGATCGAAGCGTTCGGCAAATTGTGGCCGCCAGTAGGGACCGTTGTCACTGGTGAAGATGACCAGTGTATTTTGGCCAATACCGAGGCTGTCGATCGCCCGTAGCACGCGACCCACGGCATCGTCTACCATTTGGACGAAATCACCGTAATCTCCCGCACTCGATGCGCCGCGCTGGTCGTCTGCAGGCAGCCACGGGGTATGGGGTGCTGGAAGGGGAAGGTACAGAAAGAACGGCTGCGGCTGCTTTGCTTGCTGTTCTATGTATTGCACGGCTTTATCGGTAAACGTCGGCAGCACGCGGTCAAATTCAAACGAAGGCGCCATTTTCCCTGCGCGCCAAAAGGCACCGGTGTATCCGGTATTGAGGTCGTTGCCCGGTGTGTGGGCGGTGGGAAGCTCAATTAATGTATCCCGCTCGAGATAACAGTACGGCTCCATGTCGAGCGAAGCAGGGAGTATAAAGGAATAATCGAACCCGAGGCTCAACGGACCCCCCTTTGGCGGTTGGGTGAAGTCGATATGTTCGGGATCCATGTCTCTCAGCATCCCAAACTCGTTCATTTGCGGATTGCTGGGGTTGAGCACGCCTCGATGGCTTTCCTTGACGGCCCAATCCAATCCCAGGTGCCACTTGCCGATGACGGCGGTGTGGTAGCCCTGCTGTTGGAGTAAGCTACCTACCGTAAAACTGCCTTGTGGGATGAGCGTACGGCCATATCCCCGCAGCACGCCGACCGGCAAACGGCTTCTCCAGGCGTACGTACCTGTCATGATCGCGTAGCGGGTGGGTGTGCAGACTGAGGTGGGGGCATGGGCATCGGTAAATCGCATGCCTTCCCTAGCGAGACCGTCGATGTGGGGCGTGCTGATCCGGCTGTCAGGATTGTAGATGCTTACATCGCCGTATCCCATGTCATCGGCAAGGATGTACACGATGTTCGGCTTGCCCTGCTGGGCTACCGTGGGGGGGGCCATCGCACCTAGTGCGATTAAGCCACCAAGGATTTTTTTACAAATCGACATCTCCATGCATTTAATCCAATTCCTTGTAATGGTTAAAAAACCGCGTATATGCATCTTCCGGGATTGTCAGGTGGTCGTCCGTATCCTTCATATGTTTCTTGAGACATCCTAACAGTTCGAGTACCTTGCTTTCGCTTCCCTGTTGGAAAGCAAGGTTAATTTTTTCCTGCGGGTCTTTGGTTATTTGGTACAGTTCGAGGAATACCTCATCGCCGAACATATCGGCAATCAGCTTATACCCATCCTTTACTACCGCCCGCTGGAAATTGCCCAAAGAACCATTCCCATCGTACTGGAGGAATATCGGCCGTACATAATCCGCCGGCTTGGCATGCACCAGCGGTAGCAACGACTGGCCATCAAGACCCTCCGGAACGGGCACACCCGTATAGTCCAATAAAGTAGGCAATACGTCCATCAGGCTCACCGGCTCATCAATGGCTGTGCGGCCAACCGGAAAACCGTCCGGAAACCGGATATACAAGGGCACGCGCACAGACTCCTCATACATGCAATTCTTCTGCCAGAGCGAATGGCTACCGAGCATTTCGCCATGGTCTGCGGTGAAAACAATGATGGCTTGCTCGTAAAGGCCTTCGTCTTTAAGTGTTTGGACAATCCGGCCCACCTCATCGTCCAGCAGTTTGACCAGGCCGAGGTATTTTGTCCAGATATCCCGCCACTCTTCGCGGGTGTACCGGGTTCCCAAAAATCCGGTGATGTTGTACATTTGCAAGGGGGATTGGCCGGGATACCACTGGCCGACATTCTCCGGCAGATCAACCTGTTGGCTGGCAATGGCAGAAAAATAAGGTTCGGGGATATGGAACGGTGGGTGCGGAGCCAGAAACATGCAGTTGAGCAGCAGCGGCTTGGATTTGTCGCGTTGCCGGATGGCCCGCTGTGCTTCGTTGCTGAAATAATGGTCTGTAAAATATGCGACGCCCGGCTCATAAGGTGCTGCAAAAGGTGTTGAATAATACCGGGCGCCGGTATGGCGTCCGGACACCTGTTCGGGAACCAACGCCTTGAAAACGCGCCCTCCGGGCTTGTCCATACCTTCCGATTTCATCCACTGCGCATACGTCTGCTGGGTAATCCATTTGGTTTTGGTTTCCGGGTCCTTTTCAAGCGGATCCACGGTAAAAAGGTGTTGTTTGCCCACATGCCAGCTGTCCCAGCCCTCTTCCATCAGGGTGTACATAGTGGGGATTCCCGTACGTACCCGCCCGAAACGGGCATCCTGCGGAGCCCACGGGTTGATCAGTGAATGGGTACGGTTGGGATATAGTCCGGTAAAAAAAGAGGCCCGGGAAGGGGCACATAGCGGTGCTGTCGCATAGGCGGAAGTAAACGTGACACCGGCTTGCGCAAGTGCCGAAATATTCGGTGTCATTTCGCCGATGACATCGGCCCGCAGCTGGTCGGCCATGATGACGATAATCGGTGGGGGGTCTTTCCGCTGTCCGGATGACCGGGCAGCCATAAGCAGACACGCCGTAAGCAGAAAGGAAAAAGAACCGTACTTCATGGTTTTGCTATTGGTAACGTGTTAATAATTCGGGATTCACTTTTTGGAAATAGGCTGTCATCTCTGCCGCTAATTCCTTGACTTTTCCGGGATTTTCATCGGCAATGTCGTGCGTTTCGTCCCGGTCTTCCTTGAGGTTGTACAATTCCACCTTGCCGGATTTCCAGAATTTCAGCAGTTTGTAGTCGCCATGGATTACCGCCGAATGGGGATACCCATCATTATAGCGGTGGAACACGAGTGCGCTGTTTGCGCGAACGACGGGCGTGTCCGTCTCACCCGAAAGCTGGCGCACGAAACTGCCGCCATCGGTGTCCGCAGCACCAGCACCGGCGTTTTCACCGGCCAGCTCGGCAAATGTCGCTAACAGGTCCCAACCGGCAACCGGTACATCACATTGGCTACCGGCCGTAATACCGGGGCCCATGACCAGGAACGGTACCCGTATGCCTCCTTCGTAGAGTGTCCATTTTCCGCCGCGGAGGGGATAGTTCCGCATCGGTTTGTCGAACTGCGAAGGATGGTCCAGCCGGTTCCGTACAGCCGGCATAAATTCGGTAGCCCCATTGTCGGCCATGAAAAACACATAGGTGTTTTCGGCGATACCCAGCCGTTCGAGCGTATCCAATACGGCCCCAATGCTCCGGTCAAGGTCCTCCAGCATGCCTGCGAATGCGGGGTCATCGTGTTTCGTTCCCTTTGGTCTTTTCTGGTATTTTTCATACGATTCGGCGGTCGTCTGCTTCTCTACGTGCGTCGCATAGTGCGAGATTTGCAGGAAAAAGGGCGTTCCGGCTTTCGCCTGGCGTGTCATGAAGTTGGCCGCCCGTGCCGCCAGTGTATTCGCCCGTTTCGGATCGCCCGTGATGAAATAATCGGTCCACTTATCCATTCCCTCGATGGCAAAGTTGCCATTTTTGTTACCGGTATCACCGTCACTTTCATCGTAGCCCGCATCTTCGGGAGAAAATCCGGCACGGATGTCCCACTTGCCGAGATGGGCCGTCTTATATTGACTGTTGATGCCTTTGAGCACCTGGGGCAAAGTGGGGTATTTCCCCGCCGCTGGCTGGTAATGCGTTTCAAACGACTCATCTCCCTGCCGGGAGGGCGTATGGCCATAGAGGATGCTCCGCCGGGAGGGCGAACAGATGGATGCGGGGGCATAGGCTTGGGAAAAACGCATGCCCGAGGCCGCCAGCCGATCCAGGTTGGGTGTTTCGTGGTAATCACTGGCCGACTGCGGATCGGCTTTATCCATCCGCGTGGAGAGGGATGACCACCCGAGGTCATCGGCTAAAATAAGCACAATATTCGGCGACGCAGACTGTTGCCCGCAGAGCCGTTCTGAACATCCAATTAACAGTATGGATGCAACTATAAAAGGGATTGTCCGGGTCATGATTGGTGGGTTATGTATAAGCATAGTGTGTATGGGTATTGACGATGTTGCCGTCCACATCGTGATGATTGAATTGAATGCAGGGGCTTTTGTCTTTCCGGAATACGCGGACCTGCAGGAAACCGCCTTTGACGCGCAGGAAGCGGTGTTCCGGTCGCACATCGTCCGACCTCCACCCCTGTGCATGGAAGTCGCTCACCGGGCCGGAGCCAAATTCCATCAGGCCTGTTTCAGGGTCTTCGGAAAAATATTGCCAATGCCGATCACCGCTGATGACAAACAGCCGTTCCACGGTTGACAGGTACTGCCGCAACCACGCCCCTTCCGTATGGAAGTTTTTATTGGCGTGGTTATCCTTCTTGGTGTCCCGGTCCGGGCCGACGATGGGCGTGGGCGAAATCAGCAGTTTGAATGTCGCGGTGGAGGCAGCGACCGTCTCCTTGAACCACGCCAGTTGCTCATCGCCCCAGATGGTTTTGCCAGGGCCGTCGGGGAGGTCGTTGTTGGATCGGTATTCGCGGGCCTCGATGAGCCAGATCTGCAGGTCCTTACCCCACTGATACGTCCTGTAGGGTTTCCCGTGGAGCGCCACCTGCTCGTTCCACACCTTCAGGCCGTCGGCATAGGAAAGCTCGCCGTAAGGAGCGGAAGTAGGGTCGACGTCGTTTTTCAATAGGTCGTGGTCGTCCTTCAGCATGTAGATGGGTACTTCCCGGCAGAAATCACGGATAGACGGCCTCGAATCCATGGCGTGCCATTTATGCCGTGCCTTTTCCCGCGTAAAGGCCAGCGGCCCGGGTTTATCATAATAGACGTAGTCGCCCGTGTGGACATAAAAATCCGGCCGCAACCGGCGCATGCTGTCGTATACCTTAAATCCCCGTTCCTCATCGTCGTAACTCCAAAGGTACTGGCAGGTACAGACCACCCAGTTTACTGCGGCGGGTGTTCGCGGATCCGGTGCCGTCCGGAACGAACCGCTGGCATAGACGGAGGTTCCAGCCATTGACGCACGGGCTTCGATTTCAACGCGATAGTCGGTGGCACTTTCCAGGCCGTCTATCGGGATTTTGACGGTATAATCATCACCGGGTGTGGCCGCATGCCAATCCGAACGGAAAGCTCGTGTATGGTCATTAACGAGGGTGATCCGCACAAATCCCGCGGCCCCGGCGACAGCACCGTCCATTTTCTCCACGGGTTGGTTTTCATCGAAATCGATGGGATGCCTGAATACCTCTCCCCGCCGGCTGTGGCGGATGGGAACGGGTGTCTCCTGGCTGCATAATCGGGTCCAGAAGATGGCCGACCGGTCGGTCACTTCGGAGATTTTAAAGCCGGTTGTGAAATAAACCGGTTGTGAAATAGCGGCGGCGATTTCATCGAAAGCGGGGAGCACCATTAGGCCGATCCCCGTTTTTTTAAGGAAATTTCTTCGACTTTGTGTGCGTATGTTATTCCTCGTCATGTTATTCCCTATTTTGATAAGCCGGGTTATACGCCCCCTGTTCACGGAAACCCGGGAACGGGCGCATCCTGCCGAACCGCGGATAGCTGTCAAATACATCGCTCCCCGAAACCATCCGGGGATCTCCCTGCTGGGTCAGCAGCTGTTCGAGTTGGGCACGGAGCCCAGCCAGTACATCGGCATAGCGGCTATCCGTTGCCAGGTTTGACACGCAGGCCGGGTCTTCGCGGATGGCATACAATTCTTCGGCGGCCTGCTTGGCAGTAGCCAAGCCATATTGCGCCGGCCACCGGTAGCGGTTGGCAAGTAGGAACTCTTTGGTGGGCGAGTCGTCGATATCCTCGAAGCCCGATACGATCGGTTTCATGCCCGTACCGGTCAGGTCATCGCCGGGATGAGCCGGCGGCGGATCGCCCATGGGCCACCGATCGGGTTTAAAGTTGCGTATGTACAGGTAATCGGCGGTACGGATGGCGCGTGCGGGATAACCGAGATTGTCCGGCCGGGCATGGGTATGCCGCTCCCTTCCGGTTAGTATATACCGGTTGGTCGTATCGGGTACATCGCCTTGCACTAGGGGGATAAGACTTTTCCCGGCGATGGCAGGCAGGGGCTCCGCGGCGGCCCAATCGAGGATGGTGGGTGCCAGGTCGATGAGGCTCACCGGCGCATCCATCGGGCGTTGTTTGTTAATGCCCGGACCGCAAATAGCTAGGGGCACGTGGATGCCATACTCATGCAGGCTGGCCTTTGCATGGGGGAACGCCATGCCGTTGTCGGCCGTGACAATGATGATCGTATTTTCCAGTTCGCCCATACGTTCCAGCAGGTCGAGCATTTTTTGCAGGTGCTGGTCAAACCAGTTGATTTCCAACGCATAGTCCAATAAGTCGGTCCGCGTTGTATCGTGGTCGGGCAGGAACGGGGGGACATCCATTCCGGCCGAGTCCAACCCCTGGCGAAGGCCCGATCCGTATTCGTATACCCTATGCGGCTCATGGCAGCCAAACCAAAAGAAGAAAGGCTGTCCATCGGGCTTTTCCTCCAGGAAGCGTTCGAAATTGGCGGCGTAGTTTGTGGGATTGATCCCGTTGGTGGGTAGGCTGGTATATTTTTCGTTGTTATATTCGGGGCCTACGGGATTCTGCTTCCACCCGGCATCGCGCCAGTTGCCGGGTCCCCAAGCCTTGCCGGTATAGCCGGTAGCATAGCCGGCCGATACCAGTGCATCGGTGAATACCGGAAATTTCTTGGGGAAATAGCTGCTGTGTGTGCCCGCTTCTTCCAATTGCCAGATGTTGCGGCCGGTAAGGATGGCCGCTCTGGAAGGGCTGCATTGGGGTGCGGCAACAAATGCATTGCTGAACAGGACGCCATGTGCTGCCACGCTGTCAAACGCCGGCGTTTTAAACTGCCGCATGCCATAGGCCGAAGCATGCGGATAAGATTGGTCGTCGGCGATGGCAAACAGGATATTTGGGGGACGCTGGGGCTTCGTTTTCTCGGTCTGCCGGGTACAGCTACCCCAAACGAACAGACATCCGATCAGTAGGTTGCATATGAGTAACTTGTTCATTTTTTCTTGTTTTTGCTGCCGATTAGTAAACGTTGCTGGATGGCGTACGGCAACTCATCCGAAGCCTCCACATATCGGATATGATTACTGAGCTTTTCGGCGAGTTTGGCGCTGTCCTCCTGTTGGCCAAAGGTCTTTCCGGCCAGCGAAATCTGTGCGGCGTGCGTAGAAAAGGCGGTTGTGCCCGAACGGTTCGTGACGGATAAACCCGGTGAATGTGCCGTATCCAATTGCGCACGGATGTCCCAGTCGCCTAACGAAATGCTCAAAACGCCGTCTTGGTACATCTCTTCGGCTGCTTCGATGTTAACCGAAGGGCCCACCTGAAAGATCGCGAGGAAACGGGTGGAACGGACCTTGGAAACATTGATTGCCTTGAGGTGCCATTGCCCATCGTCATAGCGCTTCAGCTCTCCCTGGGGGTTCCGGCTGCCGCGCCAATTTTCTGCACGTACTTCAAACGTATCCGCCAAACTCCAAGACACCGCCGAAGGTGTCCATAATTTACCTGCGCCCGAGAATCCGTCGAAGTGGGATGAAAAGCGATTGGCTACGGTATCGATGTGGATTTCGGCCATGCTATGGAGCAGCCACGACCAACTTGCCGGATGGTCAGCCTCCAATTCGTCATACACCACGATGATGTCGGGTTTAAGCAAGAGCAGATGCCGATGAAACTTTTTCAGCCCGTAGTCTTCGCCGGTTTCGGCACTGCTGTAGGCAGCGGATGCATCCCCCATCACATAGGCCATGTCTTCCCCTTGCAGGAACCGCGGCATCCAGCCGTACGCTTCCACACTATAGGGTTGGCCGGCACCGTCAATCAACACACTGTTATTGCTCTTGGTGTGCTGATACCAGCCCGTGCGATGTGGGTCCTTCATCGTTACCTTATAGCCCGTGCGGAAGAACGCACGTTTACCGCCGTACAGGATGTTGAACGCATTTTGATCCGAAAGGAAGTGTCCGTACGAACCGAAGGGGCTCGACCGCATGGCCACCACGAGGTTTTCAGGGGTATTGCCAGGATTGGAGTGCAATGCCGCCAGACCGATTTCCCGGAAGATCTTTCCGGTTTCCAGCTCCACCGAAGCCAAGCTAGGGATATCCCTATCTTCCGTCCGGGCCAGCCGGATCCACCGCAGGGACCGATCGGCAGTGATATCCAGGTTTTCGTATTGCCGGCACATTTCCACATACCCTGCGGCTTTGGGGTTTCCAGTCAGTCTGGCGAGCATATCCGCATAAGCGATATACGCCACGCCCGGTGAAAAGATTTCCTCCGTGTTGTCTCCAAACCCATCCGCCGAAGATCCGGGGGGTACGTGGTATAGTAGCCAGTCGACGGTATTCGTATACCAGGGGTGCGCATTGATAAAATCAAACCCCGTGTATTGCTTAATCGTTAGCGGGATATCGATCAGTGTCGCCATATTCATCCGAAAATACGACGCCCCTTCAATCCAACCACCATCCACCCCACCAAGTACCGGTGCGCGGGCAAGGAACAGTTCATAGGCATATTCAATCCATTCGGCAGCTTCGGGAATTTCCCCATACACGGCAATGCCGGTCTGAAAAAAATAATGCAGGATGTGCTGCCATACATGGCCACTTAATATTTTTGCTTCGACATCGTTCCGCCAACTGGTGTAAAAGCCGACGGCACGTTCGGCGATTGGCCGAATCATCGCGGACCTCTCTGCGGCGGTAAGCGAAGCCTGAAAGGTATCGAATACGAGCGCGAGGGCGAGCATACAGCGTGCATTGCCGAAATCACTGATCTGGGATATCCCTTGGGGATCCCAGGTGGCAACTTCCTTGGCAATGCGTATCGCGTGGAGGCGATACCGGTTGTCGCCTGTGAGCAAGTAGGCTTGACAGAGCGGCAGCGTGGCTCCATAAGCAAAATCGCCCAATTTCTTACTGGCGTCCTGCGCTAGCTTGCGGTTCTGCTCTGCGTCATTGAGCTGCCTATTCGGCAAGCCGCGCTGCTCTGTAATGATGTTGCGCTTCAGGACCATCTCTGCCTCGTGGATGATGGCCTGCACATCACTATTCATGGGGAGGGACCGGATGCGGGTCGTATCGGATCCATCTGCAAGCAATCGCGGATGATGTGTGGGTATACCAGCGAGGAACCGGTCTACGGGCGGCGACACCAGAGTGATGGCCTTCGGCGTGACCTGGAACGTCTGCAATGCAGACCAAGTTCCGCCGGATAGCCGGTACTGCCAGTACCAAGTTCCCTCGGCAAGACGCTGGTGCGGATTGAACAGTGCCCACGGAATGTTTTCCCGGTGCAGCGTCTCGTCACTCCCGAACAGTGAATCCCGGGATAGGCGGACATCGTAATGTGCTGTTTTTTCCTTTTCCGCGGGCCAGCGGAGGATAGGCGTATTGAATTGTGCCGCAATACCGGCCGTCGGCTCGGCGGCCGAAAGGTATCGCGCGTAGACCGCATCGGGATACGATGTCGGCTGCGTGCGCGGTGTACCGCATTGGACGAGGATAATTGCGGCTACGCCAGCCAGTAAAAGCATTGTTATCTTACGAGTCATGCTGTGTACGGTTTTGATGGGTGAGTTGCCAAACCCGGAAGTCCCGGTAGCGGAAGTGTGACCATTGCATCTGGCGGAAGCCGATTTTGCCAGCACCCAGGACTGGCCCGTGGGTGCCCCCGCCGTCTATCCAGTCAATGATTTTACGGCCATCGATAAAAAAACAGATACGGCTTTGGTCCTTGACCAGCTTGACGCGGTGAACGGCAGGGGATGTCTTTGGGATGCCCTCCGGACCGGTTTGTACCAATGCGAAGCCGCTGTTCTTGCGTAGGTGGGCAAATTCGCGCGTGGGGTTCTTGGGATTGTTGGCGTAGTAAGAGATGTGGTAGCTGTTGATCTGATCTTTTGTGTAATACTTGAATGTGCCCTCGCGCGGAGGAAGAGCGGGGTCGAAGAGGTCTTCGCCGTTTCTTCCGGCTGCTGCAAAGAAGGTAATCAACAGGCCGGCTTCAGGATACAGGTTCTGCACCTCCCATTCGGCGATGAAACTAGCCGGAAAGGTTTCGGGGCACCAAAGTACGTGGTGCCATTGCTGTTGTTCGGCATAGAGTTCCATCCAGCCGTTTTTAAATTCCAGCTTGCCCGGCCCTTCCATCACCCATCCGCGGACCGCGGCCGAGTCTGCCAGCTTATTTTCGTAAAGCAGTTCCCCTTTCTCGTAGGTCATCGCGGGACTGGGTGCTTCAAGCAGCCGGAGGATCTCACATCCCGCCAGTAAAAAAGCGCCCGTTCCGTATGATTCCCAGTTTTCTTCGGAAAATGCCTTGGGCTCAATGCCCGGCGGCTGCACAAAACCCAGCCGTCCTTCCGCGTTGACGTGGCTGCTCAGCCCGGCCCAAGCCTTCTTCACTACGGGGACGTAGGTGTCGGCGTCGAGTAGGCCGGTGCGGATCCCCCAGGCAAGGGCATAGCAAAAGAGTGCCGTGCTGCTGCACTCCGGCTCCGGGAATGCATCGTAGTCCAGCAGGTTTGCGCGCCAGAGGCCGTCGGCTCCCTGGCGCGCACGGATGGCCGCGGCCATCTCCACAAATTGCTTTTCGAATCGGGGGCGTCCTTCGAAACCGGCAGGCAACTCATCGCATATCCGCGCGATTGCGGCCAACACCCAGCCATTGCCCCGGCTCCAAAAAACTTTCGTACCATTGGGGCTTTTGGTGTCGAAGAACCGGTCGTCTCGGTAAAAGAGGTTTTCCGGTTGGGCATAGAGGTATTCCGATGTTTTCCACCAATGTTCGGTGAGGTAGTCGAGGTATTTTTCATCCCCCGTTAACCGGTAGTACTTTGCAAAGGCAGGCGGAGCCATGAAAAGCGCATCGCACCACGACCACCACTCCCTGCGGTAGGGATTGTCCGTAAACTGCACATCGGCTTTGGGCCTCCGGGCGAGGTGCGCATCCATCATCCATTTACTGTGCTGGATACGTTGGCTATCGGGCTGGTGCCGGAAGAGGTCCAGGTAAGTCTGTACCACCATCAAGCGATCGGCATCATAGATATCCTGCATCCCCTGCCATTGATGTCCGGAAGCGATATGGCAAAGGTAATCGCTATAAATGGAGTCGTGCGTGGTATCATAGAGCGCCATCAAACCCGCGTACCACGTTCCTTCGTGCCAGTCAAGCTTCGGATATTTGGCCGGTTGCTGCATCTGCCACCGTGCCGTTTTGTTCATAAGGTTGAGTATGTTGTCTTTTTGCCAGCCATCCTGTGCACTGACGGTTTGTATTGCGGTACTAAAAAGTAATAGGGTAATAATCAATCTAATCATGGTAATAACGTATGAATGTCAGCAATAAACACCTGTCTATTTCCTCCGGGAGCTCCGTTGAAGCAGATCTGGGTATAGTCCCGGTTCCAGGTGGGGTGAGGGTCCAGCTTATGGTGGCTTCCGCCGGTTATGCGGTCCTGCGGCAAATATTGGTTGCGTCCGCCGCCCACATCGGTCGGTAGGGTACAGATAATCGTTTCGGTGTCGTATTTCAGGTCAATGAGCCGAAGGGGGATTTCCCCACTCTCGGGCACCACATAGGTTTGTTTGGGGTATGCATCCGCGAGCAGGTACCGCGAACCGGGGTGCATGGTAGGGTGGCCGCTGCCGAGGTGTTTTTCGGAGAGTACGGTAAAGTTGTCCCCTTTATAATCAAAGGTGCAAAACAGCATGTCTTGATAGCCCAACCAGGTCGGGATACAGTTCATAATCACCCGTTCACCATCGGGATGCCAGTTGGGGTGATTGCCCGAACCCCCCAACCGCGCACGCTGGTTCCACTTTTGGGCCGACAGGCACTGGGTCAGTTCGTTTCCGTGGGGGTCCAAAGTAAACAAAGAGGCGTTGCGGCCCTCGCCATCTACCTGCGCACGGAAAACTTGCAAAATACGGGTATTCTGCCGGTTGAATTTGGAGTGGAAGAGGTATCCGATACTGCCCCGGTACCGCCTGCTGTCACTTTCGGCCACCGTGTTGAAAAATTGATCGATGGAGGCCAGCAGCATCGTCTCGTTCCGTTCCAGGTCGGTTTTCCACAACCCTTCATGGGACATGTTGTCCGGCCGGAAGGGCTGGGGCTTGCCGGGAGGAGGGTCGGGCACGGCATAGCCGTATTGGTGGATGTTCATGTTCAGGAGATTCGGGCTGATCACTGATTTATCATCCGGCGCGATATCGTATTTGGGCCCCGCGTAGGCGTTGACGTCGCCGGTGATCAGATCGATTCGTACACATACCGGGATACCGTCGATGAGGTCGTTGGTATACAGATACCGATCGGTCGTGTGCCCCCACTGCACATTGGCGCCCACCTGAAAAGACCAAGCCTTGGTCTGATAA
This sequence comes from Parapedobacter sp. 2B3, assembly GCF_041925275.1. Classification (NCBI taxonomy): domain Bacteria; kingdom Pseudomonadati; phylum Bacteroidota; class Sphingobacteriia; order Sphingobacteriales; family Sphingobacteriaceae; genus Parapedobacter; species Parapedobacter sp. 2B3. Next base: position 150,033 of record NZ_JBHEUZ010000005.1, read on the forward strand.
ACCGTGCGTATCGCTTGTTTTTCCAGATCGACTACGCAGACGGCGGCTGTATCACCCCATTGAGGTTTTTTCCGTTGATACGGGAGCTTTGTTATCGTGAGGTATCGTCCGGATGGGCTCCAGGGGCACACATCGTAAAAAGTATGCAGGTAAAACCCGTCATCCGGCGTTACCTGCATAACCGGTGCCGCGGTCTGCCCCCTCCGGAAGGAACGGAAATCAAACGGCATCCAGCCGTCTTCGCCCTTTGGAATCTGGAGGGCCCAAACGCTAGGCATTGTCAGTATCGCGGTAAAGCCAGCCGAGGTTTTGTATATAAATTCTTTCCGGGTCATTTGTTGCGTAGTTGTGTTTTAATTGCTTCCATTTCATCCAGTAGTGGATCGTTTTGCGCTTTCATCCAATCCGTCAACGCTTGATACATTTCCATTACGGTGCCGTCCAGTGCTTCATCATGCACCTGGTTGACCCGCTCATAGGGATCTTCCGCTAGGTTGTACAATTCGATAGGCGGACGGCTCCGGTAGTGTTGGACACGATGGATGGCATCGGCGTCGCCACTTGTCAGCCAAGAATCAAGCACCCGCTTCGCATCGATGACCGCCCGCTTGTCCGGCTCGTCCATCGCCTTCAGCGAAAAGCGATGGGTTGAACGCAGGTTTACAATCAGCTTGTAGCGATCGGTTATTACCGTCCGTATGGGGTATTCATTGGCGCCCTGTACACCCAGATTCGTATAGCAACCGTATATCCGATCATTTACGGCCGTTGTCCGCTGTTTCAGTACCGGCGTAATGCTCCGTCCGTCAAGTGCTTCGGGAGCGGCGATGCCCACCATATCTAGCAACGTCGGCAGGATATCGACCATGCTCACAAGGGCATCCGTTTTGGTGCCCGGTTGCACCACACCGGGCCACTTGACGATGAGCGGGATGCGTATCCCCTGTTCGTAAAGCGTCCACTTGGCGAATGGGAAGGCGGGGCCGTGATCGCTGAGGTACAGCTGGATACTGTTTTCATTGAGACCCAGCCGCTCTAGCCAATACAGTACGGATCCGATTTCCTGATCGGCCAATGTCACGTGGTCATAGTAAGCCGCCGTATATTGCCTGGTTTCCGGCGTATTGGGCAGCCATCGCTTTGGGGTGATGTTACCCTGGCCCCCTTTGAGGTTAAAATAAGGCTGATGGGGTGCATTTAGCGATACGATCAGACAGAATGGCTGCGTGTGCTTGCCCCTTAGGTAAGCCGGAATTTGGTGGCGCTCCATATACGTGAATGGAAACGCTCCTTTTGGCTTGATATGTTCTTTTCCAGCCAATATCACATCGTATCCGGCGGCGGAGAAGTAATGGGGCAGTGACTTGATACCCTCGAATACCGATCCGTGGTTGCGGGAGCACCCGTTACGGTGGGGGTATAAGCCAGTAAACAATGCCGAACGCGATGGCGCACATACCGAAACCGGGGTATAGGCCCGGGTAAATACCATGCCTTCCCGTGCCAGCTGGTCAATTGCGGGCGTTATCACTTCGGTGTTTCCATAGCATCCCGCATCTTCCTGCCCGTGATCATCCGAAAGGAAAACCACGATGTTCGGTTGATGCTGTGCGTACGTATCCAACGAAGCCGTCAATGCTAGCATAGCAAGGAAGAGAACCGGATAGCAGATCTTTCGCATCGTCACCTCCGTTTTATTCGCTGGCTTCACGCTTGGACATCGAGGGTGGTGCCTGTTCGGGCGATGCACCGAATTGCTTGTTGGGTTCGCTCCCCATATCCAGCCGCAGTACACCGCCGTTTACCACCGTGTCATGGGGTATCCACACCCGATCCAACGGCTTGCCATTTAACGTCGCAGATTGGATGTAACTGTTTTCAGGGCCATTGTGGCTAGCTTCGATAACGAATGTCTTGCCGGGGTAATATGCTGAATTGAGGTGGAGCGTTATTTTGTCGAATATGGGGCTGCCAATCTCGTATACCGGTGTGGTCGACACGCCACCGTCGGTGGCAAACAGTCCGATCTTGAACAGTACGGCCAACGCGCCCATCAGCCCTTGGTCTTCATCGCCACTGTACCCATAGTCAGGAGATACGCCGCTGTAAACCTCCTTGATGACCTGCCGGGTCCAATATTGGGTAAGGTAGGGAGCTCCTGCGTAATTGAATAAGAAAGCCGTGTGTATACTGGGCTGGTTGCCATAGTTGATGTAAACCTCCCGGTTCTGGGCTTGTGTCTCCACGGAATGGGATTTGCCCGACGTGAAATGATGGGATTGGGCCACCTGGAATACGCTGTCGAGCTTTCCGCTAAACGTATCGGTACCGCCCATCAGGTTGATCAGTCCGGCAACGTCGTGGGGGACAAACCACGTGTATTGCGCAGCATTGCCTTCTACCCACCCGTTTTCATACGTCAGTACATTGGCGGGCGACCGCCATTGGCCGGTGCTGTCTTTTACCCACATCCAGCCCAATTGGTCGTTCCATAGGTTCCCGTAGTTTTCGGCCCGGCGGCGGAATACCTGCTCGTCGTCCGTCTTGCCCAGCGCATGCGCCAATTGCGACAAGGCGAAGTCCTGGTAAGCGTATTCCAAAGTCTGCGCCGCCCCGTTTTGATGAAATCCATACCGGGTGTCGCTAAGTGGATGGGGCACATAGCCTTTCTCGATGTATTGCTCGATGCCGCCACCTTTGAACGTATGGTGTTCGTAACCCGCTTTACTCATCAACCCGCCCGGCAGGTGGTTTTTCCGAAGGCCTTCGTACGCTTTTTCCACGTCAAAATCGCGGATGCCTTTCTGATACGCGCTAACGATGAACGGCGTGGATGAGGCGCCGGTCATCACGAACGTATAATTGCCTCCGGCTGGTCCGCGGGGAATCAATCCGCCATCGTCATACATGAGCAGCATCGAGTTGACGAACGACTGGGTGACTTCCGGATAGACCAAGTGCCACAACGTGTTGATGGTCCATTGGGCACCCCAAAAGGAATCCGAATTGTGGTGGTTGAATTTGGGCTTACCGCTTCCATCGAGCGGTATCTGGCCGATCCGTGGCGTATCGCCGGTCATGTCACAATATTTGCCGTTCACGTCGCTAATGATCCGCCGCCCCTGCAAGGCATGCCACAGATCGGTATAAAACCGTTGGCGTTCTTCGGTTGTCCCCCCATCAATTTCGACCCGGCTGAGCCATTCGTTCCATTCGTTCCTCGATTCACGGACCACCCGGTCAAAGTCCCAATGGGACAGCTCGGCGTCGAGATTGATCCGTGCTTGCTCCACGCTAACGTAGGAGATGGCGACTTTCATCTTCACCTCCTCGTTTTGCGTGGTCGGAAAGCTGATAAAAATACCAGTGTGTTCGCCATCCACTTCGTCGATTCCGTTTATGAGTTCCCCGTTCTGCCAGCCCGAAAATTGTTGGAAAGGCTTGTCGACCTGAGCCGCAAAGTATACGGTTATCGGTTTAGGGCGGCGTACGGTGGCCCCCATGACGGCATAGCCCTCGATTTCCCGGTCATTGACCTTCCGGGCATAACCCCTGTCGGTCTTTGAGGGACCCAATGCGGTCGTAAAATCAAAGAGGATGTGGCTTTCCGGTGATTCAGGAAAGGTGTAGCGGTGGAATCCGACCCGTGTGGTGGACGTTAGCTCCGCCGTAATCCCGTAATCATCCAGCACGATTTTGTGGTAGCCCGGCCGCACGATTTCGGTTTGGTGCGTGTAGGCCGATCCGTATACATGCGGGCCTAGGTGCCCCTGGAAAGGACCCGTTGTAGGCAATACGGGAATGCCCGACAGCTGCCAGCCGTGTACGTGGCTAAAACAGCGGATGGTATCCCGGTGATACCGGTAGCCGGTTCCCCAATCGCCATCCACTTCCATATCAGGGCTTAGGTTGACCATTCCAAACGGCCGTGTTGCCGAGTTGAAAAAGAACCACCGGGAATTGGCCGCGTCTACCAGTGGTTCCACCAGGTCAACCGGAGCGGAACCCTTGTAGTATAGCGATGGGTCGTCGTTATTCGGACTACCGCAGGCCAAGCATAGAGCCAAAAGGGAAAGGGTAACGAGGGATGTAGCTTTCATGAGATTTAAAGTTCCTTGATTTTAATATTCCTGAAATACGCTGAATCACCGTGATCCTGAAGGAGGATATGGCCGGATCGTGCCTCCCCGAAATCAGGCACTTCGTGAAACTTGCTTTTCACGACCAGGGCTTTGAAGGCTGCTGATCCGCGGTCATACTCCACCACTTTGATGTGGTTGAGCCAATGCTCCACATGGTTTCCGTTTACGACAATCTTTGCCCTGTTCCATTTTCCCGGCTTGTTGATCCGCTTGCTTTTTCCCGGCTCACTTAAGTTTCCGGCTGTGATGAGGTCATAGAGCGATCCTGCCGTGCGGTTTCCGTCGATGCCGTTTTTGGCATCGGGATGCCGTTCGTCGTCGAGGATTTGATATTCCGGACCGAGGCCCGTTCCCGGCCGTTGCTCCCGGAGTTCCTCAACCACCAGGTATTTGATTCCGCTATTGCCCCCTTCGGTGATCAGGAAATCCAATTCCAGCTCAAAATTAGTAAATTCTCGATCGGTAATAATATCGCCGCCCTTATCGCGGTCCCCCTTTACCGAAGGCAGTACCTTCAACAGGCCATTTTCAATCTGCCATCCCGTGGGAGGGAAATCCTTGGCACTCGCCCGTCGCCATCCTGTCGTGGTTTTGCCGTCCCAAAGCAAGCGCCAGCCCTCATTGATCTGGCGGTCGGTCAGCTGGTTGACGAGGTAGTTTACTTCTTCCACATCGTTATCCGGTTTCCAACGTTCGGCGGCGAGGCCTTCGGTCTTGATCCGGATGTTGCGCCATTTGACCGTGAGTCCCTCTTGGCTTTTCTGTTTGATGCCATGCACCTGGAGGGCAATGAACCCTTCGGCTGTTAAATCGATGACCAAATCGGCACACTGCACGCCGTTTACCCACGTCCGGATGTTGTTGCCCACGGCTTCGATATGGTAGCGGTTCCATTCGCCGTTTTTAAACGCTTTTCTGCCTTTCTCGTTTATGGAGAGCGGATATAACCACCCTTGGCGGGCTTCGTCGTAAATACCGCCGCTCCACGCGCGTTCCGCCGGATCGATCTCCACTTGATAGCCGTGCACCCGACCGTTATCTACTTCGGGAAGGCTCTGGCTCCGGATCTGTATCCCGGAGTTGAGGCCGGCATCGATCATGACATCCATTTCGAGGATGAAGTCCGAATAGGTTTCTTTCGTGCAGAGAAACGTATTGGGGGTGTTCAGCTGCGAGATACCGGCAATGGCCCCATCACGTATTTCATACGTTGCCGTACCGTTTTTCTTCTCCCAGCCATCCAGGTTTTCGCCATTAAATAGCGCGTGCCACCCTTGTTGGGCAAACGTGGGTTGACAGCAGCATACAAAGATTACACTTACTAAGCCAACCAGAAATCCATCCATTTTTAATCGCATCATTCATCCATTTTAGTTTGTCGGCTTGCCCGACGGTAAACACAGCTTCGCCCGCTGGTGGGACCCATTGGGTTCCCACCAACCGGCGAAGCCGGCACGGGTATATTGATTTTATCTACGTGCTAATAGCCCAGATTCTGCGGAACGGTGTTCGATGAACGTTCAATCTGTGACAGGGGGATGGGCCGCAACAAATGGAAATCCTCGATCGTATTGGCTTCCGACGCCCGTTCATTGTACAGTTTCACCCGTTCGATCAGCTTGCCCGTCCGTTTTAGTTCGGTCCACCGGGGCTCTTCGCCGCAGAGCTCCCGCGCCCGCTCGTCAAGAATGTCGTCGATGGTTACCGAGGAGAGTTCCATCGCATCTTTCATCCCTGACGCACCGGCGCGACGGCGTACCGCGTTGATGTGTTCGAGGGCCTTGATGCCATTCCCGACCTTGAGATAAGCCTCTGCGGCAATGAGGTGTGTTTCGGCCAACCGGAATACAAACAGGTCGCGGGTGCCCTTGTCATCACCATACGGTAAGCCGGCCTCGAAAAATTTCCATATGGGCGGAAATTGGTTTTGCTTTGCTATGTTCATGTAATATTCGTCGTAGTTAACAACGGTGTAGTCCACTGCTGCCATGCGTTCGGAAGTCCAAGGCTCGCCCCATTTCGGGAAGAACAGGACGGTGTCGCCCACGTTTACGTTGCCTTGGGCTACGGTGGCGTAGAAAACCCGGAGAAATGTAACGTCATAGCGCGTATCCATGTCCGTATCGTACAAGCTAGCTAGGTACCTTGTGGGAACATAGTGCGGTTGTTGCCGGTTATAGGTGCTCGACCGATCCATGCCGATCAAGCCATCCACTCCCTGACCAAAGATTGCGTGGGCATCGTTGCCATCGCCGTTCAAGACCGTATTGGCGCTGTACTGTACCGCAAATACAATTTCATTGTTCTCTTCATTGCCCTGCCGGAAGACCTCACCGAAAGTGTCAAGCAATTGATACTGGTCCGAATTGATGACCTCGGCAGCTAGGCTCGCTGCTTTTGCGAAATCATCGGATCCGGCAAAATCGCGGTATCCCCGGGTAAGGTACACCTTGGCGAGCAGGTGTTGGGCCGCTCCTTTTGTCACCCGGCCATAGTCTGCCTGCGAAGGCGGTAAAACCGGAATCGCCTCTTCCAGATCGCTGATAATCTGTGCATAGACTTGCTCTTCGGGCATCCGTTCGGCGCTGGTGACCACCTCTGTAATTTCGTTGAGTACCAACGGGATGTCGCCAAATTGCTGCACCAGATAAAAATAATAAAGGGCCCTAAGGAACTTCACTTCAGAAACCCTGATCTTTTTCGTGTCTTCATTCATCGTTACTCCCGGGGCACGGTCAATGGCGGTATTGGTGCGTGCGATAGAAGTGTATAAAAACAACCAATAAACTCCTGAATTTCCATCCTGGGGATTGAGGGCCTGTGCCGAATATTCGTTCAATCCGAATAGCCCCCCTAATAGCGGATCGCCTTGCTGTGTAAAGACATCGGTACCCAGCAACGTCAATGCCCGGAGCTTATGGATTTCGCGCAAGGGGCTATAGGCAGATTTCACCAGGTCATCGTACCCTTGTTCGTCTACATAGTGATTGTCGGTGGTGCGGGCTGAGACGAGATCCTCCTCCAGCAAGCCACTGCATGAAACCGTACTTAAGATTACCCAGGCCATCAATGCAATGCCGGGTACGTTTTTTATAATCGCCTTCATATAGTTTTTTCTTTGACGGCTCGGTACGCAAGCGTACCGAGTCTGAATTATTCTTTAAATAGTGGGTTGTCAAAAAGATATGTTTGCCCCAAACAAATAGGTCGTTGAACTTACCCCCATATTGAATGTATTTTGCCCACTCCATTCGGGATCGAATCCCGCATAGTCTGTAAATATCAGCGGGTTGTTGGCCGTCAGGTACAACCGCAGGCCCGACATCTTCAACCGGGACAGGATGTTCGGCGAAAACGTATACCCCAATGTAATGTTCTGTACACGAACGAATGAGGCGTCTACATAGGCCTTCAGCTCCTCTCGTGCCCTGCCACCGGTATTGTTAGGGGCAGGCCACTCATTGGAAGGGTTGGTCTCCGTCCAGTAGTCTACGTTGAGCTTGTTGTACCGGCCGTTCCATTCCCTTGCGAAATTGGAGTGATGGAACGGGCTGTAAATCATGGATCCCTGCCGTGAATACAGCATGAAGGAGAAATCAATCCCTTTGTACGCAAAGGTGTTCGTCATGCCACCGATCCACTTGGGGAGCGGACTGCCGATAATCTGCTGATCCTCTGCATCAATCTTTCCATCGTTATTCAGGTCTTTTACTTTTACGTGACCGGGTTCGGCACCATACTTTGCAGCCTCTTCAGCCTCGTCGAGTTGCCAAATCCCATCAAATACTTCCGCGTAATGTACTTGTATGGGTTGGCCGATGAACCACCGGTTTCCGAGGTCATCCTTATTGTCGCCATAGAGTTCGACGATTTCGTTATGGTTTTTGGCAAATGTAAGGGTCGTTTTCCATGTGAAATTGCCACTATGGATGTTTACGGTATTGAGCGCCACTTCTATCCCCCTATTGGCTGTGGAGCCTACATTGGCCGTAATCGAGCCAAAACCGGTGTGCTGGGGGAGTGCCCGACTAAGGATTAGGTCCTCGGTCTTCCTGCTATAAATATCCACCGACCCGGAAATCCGGTTCTTGAAAAGCCCGAAATCGATGCCGAGGTTGACCTCCTTGCTTTTTTCCCAGCCCAACGCTCTGTTGGCAATGGCACCGGGGGCAAAACCAATTGCGGCATTGCCGCCCCAGTCGTATAGGGTCTGTGCAATCGAAGCCTGGGTAGAGTAGGGAGCCACCGCGTCATTGCCCACCACCCCGTAGCTCACACGGAGCTTGAGGTTGGAAAGTGCTTTTGCCTCCCGAAGGAAATCCTCTTCACTCACCCGCCACGCGATAGCCGCCGAAGGAAAGAAAGCCCATTGGTGCCCCGTCGCCAACTTGGAAGAACCATCCGCCCTTCCGGTCAATGTCAATTGGTACTTGTCGTTAAAGGAGTAGTTGAACCTCCCCATATAAGAAAGCAAGGCCCATTCGCTCAGGTAGCTAGACACCCCTTCGATATTGCCGGCAGATCCTGTATTATACCAAAAAGAATCGTACGGCAGATCCAAGACGTCTTGTGCCGCACCTTCGCCGCGGCTAGACACGACACTGTTGGCCAGTACGCCACTGAAGGAATGGGCGTTGACCGTTTTATTGTAAGAAAGTACATTGTCTAGTGTGTAGGAGAAATTCAGCTGGTTACTATATCCGCCGCTTCCGTTCCGGGTTCCCGTATTCGCTTTTGAATACTTGCCAGCAAAATTCCCGTCGCGCACACTTGCGAAGTAAGGTGAAATGGTCGACCGGAACGACAGCCCATCCAATAGGTTCAATTCTACGAATAAGTTGCCGAATACCCGGAAATTTCTCGTTTCATTTTTGACGTTCAGGGGATCGAAAAGAGCGTTTGGGGTTTGACTGTCACTCGTGGTGGGCCAGAAAAGCAGCTCACCGTTCTCGTCATAGGCATCGCCCGTGGGCCGCAGCCGATAAGCACTCCGCAGGGCCTCGTTTGATCCTTGGTCTTGTACCCCATAGGAAACATACGTCGACGTACCAGCATTGATCCAACTGTTTATTTTACCCTCGATATTCGACTTCAACGTAAAGCGGCTGAACTCTTCGGCAGGAACGTTCCCCTCTTCCTTCAGGTAACCGGCAGAAAAGAAATGCCTCGAATTTTCACCGCCCCCCGAAAGCGACACGTTATGGCTCGACTGCATGCCATTCTGAAGCAACAGGTCTATCCAGTCCGTGTACGTTCCATTCGCGATGTTTTGCTGTTCCTTTTCATCGAAATAGCGATTACCGCCATTTTTTAAAATCTCATTGAAATTCGCGACAAACTGAGGGCCGTCCATCATATCCGGCAAGTTGGTGGGCGTCTTCATGCCAACATAGCCGTCATAGGCAATCCGATTCTTCCCAGGCGTGCCTTGTCGGGTGGTCACGATGATTACCCCATTCGATCCACGCGAACCGTAGATGGCTGTCGCGGAAGCATCCTTTAACACATCAATTTTTTCGATATCAGCCGGATTCAATGAATTCAACGCCCCGCCCATCACCCCGTCGATGACTACGAGTGGCGCATTGCCCTTGCCGATGGAACTCAGTCCGCGCACCTCGATGCTATAATCGTCACCGGGCTTTCCGTTGACTTTAAGTAAATTAACACCGGCCACCTGCCCTTGTATGGCTCCGGCCGCCTGTATGTTGGCCGTGCGTACGATGGCATCGCGATCGACAGATCCGATAGCCCCGGTTACGTCGCTCTTTTTTACGCTCCCATAACCGATGACCACGACCTCATCGAGGTCACTGAGGGAGGGCACCAAGGAAACTACGAGCGTGTTTGAACTGCCAATGGGGCGTTCTTGCAAATCGAATCCCACTAGCGTGAATACCAACGTAGTCGCTTCCGGCGGGACCTGTAAAGAGAATTGCCCCGCCACATTTGTGGTGGTGCCGATAGACATGTCTTTTACCGTAACGGTGACCCCCTCCAACGGTTGGCCCTCGTTGTCCGTAACCTTGCCCGAGATTTCCCGTTGCTGTATCTCTTCAACGACCGGCTTTATCATTTCATGTTTTCGCCGTACAAGCACGGTCGAGTTTTCAATTTCATAGGTAAGTGGTTGACCGGAAAAGCAGGCTTCGAGCACCTCGTTCAGCGGTGCATCCTTGAAATTCAGGTCTACAGCGTTTGTTCCCTGCAGGTGTGCACTGTTGTAGAGGAAGTCATAGCCGGTTTGCCGTTGGATCTGTTCCAACACGTTCGCAATGGATGCTTTCTGGACATGGATAGTCACTTTCTGCGCATAGCCCATCGCCCCAGCCTGTAGGAACGTCACGGTCAACAATAAGGTGACAAGTTTCATGGTCAGCAACAATTTGAACACATATCGCCGGGGAAGGCGAAATACAATAGAATTTTTATACATTTGACAAAATGTTTGGTAAATAACTGATTGTTTCTTAACTGAATTGGGTCAATGCCAACATTTTACGCCGGGTGCGCCGCGAACGCTTCCGGCTTTTTTATGGTCATTGCATATACGTAATGCTACTTCATGATGACCACCCTCCTTTCCTTGATTTCAACGTGTATGGGGGCGAGTTTTTCCAGATGATTGAAGAGCTGCGCCACATTTTTTGATCGCTGAAACGTACCTGAGAACCGCTCATTAAACGCTCCTTGGTACTCAACGGCTTCAATATCGTACCAACGCGATATCTTATAGATAATCTCTTCGATGGGGTCTTCGTCAAACCGGAAGTAACCGTCTTTCCACGCGACCGCCGCCCATACATCTGCTGTTGACTGTCGAATGGCGCCTGTCACTCCATCCACTACGGCCTGCTGGTTGGGTTTCAATGTAACGGTATTTCCATTCTTGGAAACATTCACCGCCCCTTCCACCAACGTCGTCGTTGTTCTCGGCTCATCAGCGTATGCAGAAACATTGAAGTGCGTACCCAACACTTGTATAACGCTTCCGTTCGCTTCTACTTTGAAGGGCCTCGAAACATCCGGAGCGACCTCAAAATAGGCTTCCCCACTGAGCGACACGTTACGTTCATTACCGGTGAAAACCACTGGATACCGTATCGACGACGCCGTATTCAGCCACACCTTCGTACCATCGGGCAGCAGAATGCGGTAGCTGCTGCCCTTCGGCGTGCTGAATGTATTGTAACTGGGTTGCCCTTCGGCGACGTCGGCTTGCTTCGCTTCATAAAAAATGCTCCCGTCATCGGCCTTCCTGATCTCAACGCCAAGCTCCTGTGCTAAAATGCCAGCCGACGAGTCGTTCAATACAATGGTACGGCCATCTGCAAGGGTGAGCGTCGCCTCGTTATACTCGGGCAGCGTAATGTCATTTTCCGTTTCAGAAACGATGGCGGATGCATCGAAATCTGCTACCCCGGTAGTGTATAACCAAATGCCGATTGAAGTAACGGCTACCAGAAGTGCCGCGACCCTTAGCCAGGGGGCGATGCTTAACTTACGTGGAGGTGGTTGGTTGGCCGGCGTTTGCCGTTGGTGTATTTCAGCTATTAGCTGATTATACACGTCGGTCTTCCTACCTAGATCAAACGGCGAAGCTTTTGAAGGACTCACCTGCAGCACTTGATCGATAGCACCGGATATGACCGATGGGCCCCCTTCATCCAAATAAGCCAATAACTCCTCACAATCCGCCCGGGTGATGGTGTTCTCAAAATAGTGCGTCAGCAACTGTTGCAAACGGGTGTTGTCCATGTATCTAGTTATAATCGGGCGCCCCGAAGGGCCGCTTACATATATAGAACACAAAAAGGCAGGGGTAGGACTAGTGCGGCCGTTGTTTTTTTTGGAAAAACTTTACGATGCCACTTGGCTTAGGAAAATCAACGCCAATACATAGTTGTAACCGGATTGCTGGAGGGTACTTTTCAGGGTTTTTAGCGCTTGTACCATGTGGTTTTTTACGGTATTGGGCGAAAGGCCGAGCCGCTGGGCAATTTCATTGTGTGTAAGCCCTTCTTCCCTGCTTAGCTTAAATATCAGTTGCTGTTGCTTAGGAAGGCGCGAAATAAGTCGCTGCGCATGACGTTCCAATTCATCGGCCATGAGTTGTTCTTCCGATAGATTGCCTGCGATTTCCATATTCCGCATCAGCTGCTCGAACAACACCGCGGATTTGCGAACTTCCCTTAACTTGTTTAGACATAGCCGCTTGGTTAACACATACAAATAGAGCCAGATATTACCTTGCTCGTCCAAGCCCTCTCGATTTAGCCACAGTTTCAAAAACACATCTTGTACGATCTCCTCGCTCCAAGCCGTGTCTTTTAAAAAACGGAAAGCCAACTGGTATACTTGCCCGCTATGGAAATCATAGACTCCGCCGAAGGCGACTTCGTCGCCGGCAATCAAACGCCGGATAGTCGAGGAATCAACGGAAGACATTTTGTAAGTATAAGTTTATAACTGTCTAATGAACTACAAACCTACTACAAAATTGCAACAAAAAGAACTGTCTTTACTAATGTCTCGTGTTTTGGTCGCCGAGAACGTACCCTATTCTTATGGGTATCACCATATAATTTAAACTATGGGTTAGGGACGGTCGGCCATGTATGTTTTCAAAAACCGGGCTGTATGCGAATCGGCATTGGCAACCATCTGTTCCGGCGTGCCTTCAAAGATCAATTCACCGCCTTTTTCTCCGCCTTCAGGACCAATATCAATAATCCAGTCAGCGCTTTTGATCATGTCCATATTGTGCTCGATGACCAGGATGCTGTTCCCTTGGGCGATCAGCGCGTCGAACGACTTCAACAGCTTCTTGATGTCGTGGAAATGCAGTCCGGTGGTGGGCTCGTCAAAGATGAATAAGGTGCTTTTATTGGTGTTTCCCTTGATGAGGAACGATGCCAGCTTGATACGTTGTGCCTCGCCGCCGGACAAGGTGCTCGATGATTGGCCTAGTTTGACGTAACCCAACCCCACGTCAGCCAACGGCTGTAGCTTCGCCATGATTTTCGGCTGGTCGGCAAAGATTGCCAACGCCTCATCCACGCTGAGGCCGAGGATATCCGAAACGTTCTTCTCTTTCCATGTGACGTCCAGCACATGCGGTTTAAACCGCTTGCCCCCACATGCCTCACAAGGTAGCACGATATCGGCCATAAATTGCATCTCGATCTTCACCTCCCCTTCACCCTGGCACACGTCGCAGCGCCCCCCCTCTACATTGAACGAAAAGGCGGCTGGCTTCAATCCTGCCGCCTTTGCGGCGGACTGCGCGCTGTAGAGGGCACGAATTTCGTCCCACGCCTTCACGTAGGTTACCGGGTTGGAACGCGATGAACGCCCAATCGGATTTTGGTCTACCAACTCAACCTGCTCGATTCGCTGGATGTCGCCATCGATCCCATCGTACAGCCCCGTTTGCTCGCCCGAATAGTTTCCCAGGGCCTTCTGCAATGCCGGGTAAAGGATCCGCTTCACGAGCGAGGTCTTCCCCGATCCGGAAACACCGGTTACCACGGTAAACACATTGAGCGGGAAGCGAACATCAATGCCTTGGAGGTTATTCTCACGCGCGCCTCTTATTGCAATCGCGTCGTGCCACTTACGTCTATTGGCGGGCACCGGAATCTGTTCCCTTCCGCTTAGATACCTGCCGGTCAGGCTGTTCTCATCACGCAAAATGTCGGCATAGTCACCGGCAAAAACCAGCTGTCCCCCGTTTACACCGGCTTCGGGCCCGATGTCGATTAGGTAATCTGCCGCCTGCATCATCTCCTGTTCATGCTCCACTACCAACACCGTGTTACCTACGTTACGCAACGATTTCAACACACCGATGAGGCGTTGCGTATCACGGGGGTGTAGTCCGATACTTGGCTCATCCAGCACGTAGATAGACCCCACCAATGAACTGCCTAGCGACGTCGCCAGGTTGATACGTTGTGATTCGCCCCCTGATAGCGTGTTCGATAGCCGGTTCAGGGTCAGGTAGCTAAGCCCCACGTCCGTAAGGAACTGCAGGCGATTGTTGATTTCCATAAGGAGCCGTTTGGCAATCTTCGCTTCGTTCTCGCTTAGTTCGAGTTGCTGGAAAAACGCGAGGGCCACGTCCAACGGCATCAACACAACATCCGAGATGGATTTTCCGTTTATCTTCACGTACGTCGCATCTTTGCGAAGGCGGGTGCCGTGGCACTCCGGACAGTTGGTCTTCCCCCGGTAACGGGAAAGCATCACCCGGTATTGGATTTTATAGGTTTGCTCTTCCAGTTCGATAAAAAACTTGTTCAGCCCCTGGAAATGGCTATTACCCGTCCATAGCAATTCTTTCTGCGCCGAAGTGAGGTCGGCATAAGCACGATGTATGGGAAAATCGAACTTCGCAGAGTTGCGGATAAGCTGCTGTAGCCATTCGCCCATTTTTTCACCGCGCCAAGGCGCGATGGCACCATCGTATACGGACCGGCTTTTATCGGGAACCACCAAGTCCGGATCGATGCCGATGACCCGCCCGTATCCTTCACAGCGTTGGCAGGCACCGTAGGGATTATTGAAGCTGAAAAAGTTGGGAATGGGCTCTTCAAATGTGATGCCGTCCAGCGCAAACCGGTCCGAAAACGTATGCACCGTCCCGTTCTCTTCGACATAGCAGTCGCCCTTGCCTTCGAAAAATGCCGTCTGCACGGAATCCGCTATCCGATTCACCGTATCTTCCTCGCCATCTACCGCAATCCGGTCGATCACGATAAGGAGGTCATCCGTTTTGGTGGCCTTGTTTTCAATGGCCGCATCTTCGAGCAACGATTCGATCTTCTGCAACGCCCCTTGATGGATAACCCGTACAAACCCTTTCTGCAGCAGGATGGCCAGCTCTTCTTTCAGCTTGCGGTTATTGGTAGGATGCAGGGGAGTGCTGATGGTTGCAGCGGTG
This sequence comes from Parapedobacter sp. 2B3, assembly GCF_041925275.1. Classification (NCBI taxonomy): domain Bacteria; kingdom Pseudomonadati; phylum Bacteroidota; class Sphingobacteriia; order Sphingobacteriales; family Sphingobacteriaceae; genus Parapedobacter; species Parapedobacter sp. 2B3. The sequence goes on from NZ_JBHEUZ010000005.1 coordinate 165,120, forward strand.
CCCTGCGGCAAGGCGGTCACGAAATTGGTCACCGACGTAACGGTATCTTTCTTCACTTCCTCACCCGATATGGGTGAATACGTTCGCCCGATGCGGGCATAGAGGAGCTTCAGGTAATCGTATATTTCCGTGGATGTCCCCACCGTAGAGCGGGGGTTGCTCGTGATAACACGTTGCTCGATAGCAATGGCAGGGGCAATGCCTTTGATATAATCGACCTCCGGCTTGCTCATCCGGCCCATGAACTGGCGGGCGTAGGCCGAGAGACTCTCCACATACCTACGTTGGCCTTCCGCATACAGCGTATCGAAAGCCAGTGACGACTTACCCGATCCCGACATGCCAGTGATAACCACCAGCTTGTTTTTCGGGATAGCCACGTCCACATCTTTGAGGTTATGGACACGTGCGCCTTTGATGACGATGTGGGTTTTGGGATCGAGCGTTGCTATATTCATATGCATAAATCGCCCCGTAGATACCGATTCGGGGTCTACAAAAGTACGGATAATTTTTTTAGTATCAAGATTGAAACAACAATGGCAACCCATGCAAAAAGCCGGGTTGCCACGGTTTGACCGTTAGGCCATGTTAGCGCCCCAATACTTCTTGCACAGGCTGGCCAATATTCCCATTCGGTTCCTCGATATGGAGCAACGCCGCAATGGTTGGTGCAATATCGGTCATATGTGTCTCCCGGTTGGTAGTGCCATGTTTGATGCCCCAGCCCATCATCACGAAAGGGATATGGGCATCATATGACGCCCAAGTGCCGTGGGTCGTACCCCGCGAGCGCGGTGATCCACTGTACCACTGCGGCTCCAAAATAACCTGGATGCAACCGCTTCGTTTGGGGTTGTATCCATTCACAATACGTTCCCTTATGCGTTCGGGTATACTGGATGTGCTGGCCTTTTCCATATCGGTTACGAACGCGACGCCCTCCAATGTACGTAGGAACTTGACGGCCCGCTCTTTAATATCGTCTTCATCGAGGTTATTGGCATGGATAGTTTCGTAGTTGAGGTGTACCTGGTAGTTCATCAGGCTACGCACAATCTTCTCTTGCCCAAATTCCTTTTCCAACAACTCATTAAGTCCCGAAAGCGCATTCCGCTCGTCAAAATAGCCGGCGTTGCCGCGTTTATCCATAAAAAAAAGGGGGTTATGGGAAGCGCCGTGATCGGCGGTGATGAACAAGGTGTATTCACCTGCCCCTACCTGGCTATCCAGGTACTTGAAAAATGCTTCCAATTCTTTATCGAGCCGCAAATAAGTGTCTTCGATCTCAATGGCATTGACCGAAAACTGGTGGCCTACATAGTCGGTAGACGACAGACTTACGCACAGGAAATCCGTAACCCCGTCCGTATTGTGCCCCAATTGTTCATTGCTAATGGCGGCCTTTGCCAAATCCAGCGTAAGCGTATTGCCAAACGGGGTGGCGCGTATCATACCCAAACCGTTGTCTTTAACCAAGGTTCCCAGTTTCTTGGGGAATACGGGGGCTTCCTCACCCCGGTAGGTCGCCTCATAAGCATTGTCGTCGGCAATGCTTTGCACATACGTATCGATGGGATAAAGCGTATTCCAGTCTTGCTGCAGGTATTTCTCCGCCAACTTCTGCGTATTGAACTGCTTTACCCAATCTGGCAGTTCCTGCATGTAGAAACTACTCGATACCCAGTCGCCCGAATTGCCTTCGAACCAATAGGCAGCATCCGCGAAATGCCCGGCGGGAAGGATACCACCCCGGTCTTTGATGGCTATGCCGATCACCTTCGAGCGAAAGTTGGTAGCGAGTTTGAGTTGGTCGGTGATGGTGGAGGCCAACAGGTTGCGGGGCGACTGTTTACCCGCATCTGAATCCGTGCCTACCCCGTCCACGTCGTCATCCTGCGTGCAATACATACGCTGGCCCGTTTGCTGGATAATGAAGTCGTTGCCTGCGATGCCGTGTATAGCAGGTACGCTGCCCGTGTATACGGTGCTGTGGCCAATTGCGGTATAGGTAGGGACGTAGGGTATATAGGTGTTCTCACAGGAAAAGCCCTCACCCAACAAACGCTTGAACCCGCCTTCCCCATAGCGGTCATAAAACCGGTACAGGTAGTCCCACCGCATCTGGTCTACCATCAGCCCAACGACCAATTTTGGCCGTTCAACGCGTTCCTGTGCGCAGACAGGGCCCACCAATAGGCCAACCGCTAGCACCGCTAAAAATTGTTTCTTTAATTTCATCCGCTTATTTTTTGTTCTTTGTCGTCAGATGGAGCCTTTAATGGTTAAAATAATCATTGCCTTGTGTGCTTACTAATTATTTTAACCATGTAGGGTTCATCTTGTTGTATCTTATTGAGATTGGACACCCATGATTCGGCGGGTATTGGGCGGCTAATTTAATAATTCCAATTGCGAAATCGCAAGGGGGATGTAACAAGCTTGTTGCGTTCCTGCACATCAGATGCGCAGGATCAGCCCCCAATTTGCGTAGTCTGCCTGCACGCCGTGCAGGTTCAGGGTGGTTTGTATGCCAATGTGAGGGGTAAAGTAATACCGGGCGCCCGCTACCCAATACCATTTGACGTTGTGGTAGTTGCGATAATGCAGGTACTTGCCATACATGGCATTGATGACCATACGGCCCATCGTGAAATCGGCGCCCGCAGCTACGCCCCATCGGATTGGGTCTAACGACGACCCGTAATATTGGAAGGTCTCGTCAAACCGATCGGGGTCAAACACGGTATGGTAGTAGACCATATGTGAGCCTGCCTTGAGGCTGATTGCCCGGTTGAGGTAAAAATTGTAGCCGGCATACGCCCCCGAGCGGAAGAATTTCCCGTGCCGATCGCGGTAGCGCCCGCGCACACCGGCCCCAAACCATAATTCGGCGCTGTTGCCTTCTATGTGGGGGTAATTTTCAAGTTCGTCGGTAAGTGCTTGTGCCCGGCCAAGTGCTGTCTTTATACCAATAGACCCCGTAACCGTATTCCAACCACCATTCGGCACCACCACACCACCATTGGAATAATGCTGGATATGTCCGCCCGCCACCAGGCTGGTGCTCCGGCTCACGGGAACTTCAACGCTTACCTCTGCAGTTACCATCAAGTTTAGGTGGCTACCAATGGTTGACGTGGCTGGCTGCGTAAAAATATTCTCCGTGATGTACGCCAAACCGAGGCCCGGTGTGACCAGCAGCCTTGCATTACCTAATTTCAAAAGTTGCAGGTCGACCTCCGCCAATGCCCCGAAGGCCTGCCCTCCGGAATACGCTACGCCGTCCACAACTTCTTCCATATCGTTCAGGTTGTGCCATGTAGCTCCGAAAGACACGTTTTTCGCGTTCAGTACACGTACCCATTCCTTGCCACTATGTGCCACATTTTTATCGTAGCTGATATGCAGGCCATATAAGTAGTTTTCCTTCCGGTTGGGGTTGTCCGAATTGACGTCCACACCGTATTGTGCTTTTACGGAGATGGCATGCTTAGCGCCGTCCAGCTGGGCCCTTGTTATGGCAGGATGCATTAGGGCAAACAAGAAAAACCCGAGTAGGATGGTTGATTGGGATCTCGATACAGTAAAACGGTAAATCATTGGAAAACAAGTTTGCAAACGCTATCGAATCAATGCATTCGCAAACTTAACTATTTGCCGGCAATTTTTATCCGGCCAAGCTATCGGTTTTTCGGCTTACGGCTATTTTCCGTACCGCTTCCACGATGGCGGGAGCGTCATAGTTGCACTGTGCCCACAGTTCGCGCTGTTCGCCATGTTCGACCACCTTATCCGGTATGCCGAGCCGCACAACGGTAGCCTGGTAACCGTGTTCGGCCATAAACTCCAAGACCGCGCTGCCCATGCCGCCCTGTATGCAGCCATCTTCAACGGTAATGATTTTTTTGAATTTACCGAAGACTTCGTGCAGCAATGCCTCATCCAGCGGTTTTACGAAGCGCAGGTCATAATGGGCCGGGAATATCCCTTCTTCATTAAGTGTCATCCGTGCGTTGACCGCCTCATTGCCAATATGCCCGATAGTCAACAAAGCAAGCTCCTCGCCATCGCATAGTTTACGGCCTTCTCCCACTTTGATTGGCTGGAACGCCCGCCGCCAGTCGGGCATAACGCCCTGTCCGCGTGGATACCGGATCACAAACGGGCCCATACCCTCCTGCTGTGCCGTATACATCAGGTTACGCAACTCCTCCTCGTTCATCGGCGCAGACACGGTAAGATTAGGGATACAGCGCATGTAGGCCAGGTCGTAAGCTCCATGGTGCGTGGGCCCATCGGCACCGGCTATGCCGGCACGGTCGAGGCAGAATACCACGTGCAGGTTTTGGATGGCCACGTCGTGAATAACCTGGTCATAGGCCCGCTGCATGAAGCTCGAATAGATGTTGCAAAAAGGCACCATCCCCTGGGTAGCCAATCCGGCAGAAAACGTAACGGCATGCTGCTCGGCAATACCGACATCAAACGCCCGGCTGGGCATGGCCTTCATCATGATGTTCATGGATGAGCCCGACGGCATGGCGGGCGTAATACCCATGATGCGGTCGTTTTTCTCGGCAAGTTCCACGAGCGTATGCCCAAATACTTCCTGGTATTTCGGGGCTACGGGCTTATCACTTTTCGCTTTTTTTATCTCACCCGTGATTTTATCAAACAGGCCCGGCGCGTGCCAGGTTGTCTGATCCTTTTCAGCCAGTGCATACCCTTTCCCCTTCACGGTGATGCAATGCAGCAACTTGGGCCCCGGGATGCCCCGAAGGTCATCCAGCGTGTTGACCAGCCGCTTCACATCATGCCCATCCACCGGACCGAAATAACGGAAATTGAGTGACTCGAAAAGGTTACTGTTTTTGAGCAACGTTCCTTTGATACTCTTCTCTATTTTTTTGGCGACACCCAGCGCATCCGGTCCGAGTTCCGAGATCTTCGTCAATACGTGTACGATATCGTCCCTAAACCGGTTCCACGGCCGCGACGTGGTAATACTGGTGAGGTATTCCTTCAGCGCGCCCACATTCGGGTCTATGGACATGCAGTTGTCGTTGAGGATGACCAACAGATTGGACTTTTCGATGCCCGCATGGTTGAGCGCCTCAAACGCCATGCCCGCGGTCATAGCCCCATCGCCGATTACAGCGACGTGCTGGCGATCCGTCTCTCCTTTATAATTTGACGCCACTGCCATCCCCAATGCTGCGGAAATAGACGTAGACGAGTGGCCCACGCCGAATGCGTCGTACGCACTCTCACCACGTTTCGGAAATCCGCTGATGCCTTCCAACACACGGTTTGTGTGGAATTCGTCGCGCCTGCCGGTAAGGATCTTATGCCCGTACGCCTGGTGTCCCACATCCCATACCAATTGGTCATAGGGCGTATTCAGCACATAATGCAGGGCCACGGTCAACTCCACGACACCCAAGCTCGCCGCGAAATGCCCTCCATGCACCGATACGGTATCGATGATGTATTGGCGCAGCTCGCCGCATACCTTTACCAGCTCAGCTTGGCTCAGTAGCTTTAAGTCCGCAGGCGTATTTATTTTCTTCAGCAGTTCTCCGGCGTCAATCTCCATAATGTCCGGTTTGGAAAATCGATACAAAGTAACTAATAATTATTGATATCGGGCGTTCCGAATTTCGTACGGATTTACTACCTGAATTTATAAAGATGAACAACACCGCAGGCATATTGTTTAGCAACCCGCCGCCGTTAAATATCCCGACGAAATAGTACCTTTGACCTCAATGCAGTCCGATGGATATGAAATAAAACTACCTCAGTTTGAAGGCCCGTTTGATTTGTTGCTGTTTTTCATCGAACGTGACGAATTGAATATCCACGATATCCCCATTGCCAAAATCACTACCGACTTTCTCGACTACCTCTTGCGGGCGCAGGCACTCAATATGGAGCTGGCGAGCGAATTTATATTCGTGGCTGCCACGCTGATGCGTATCAAAGCCAAGATGCTTTTGCCCCGGCCGGAGCTCGATGAAGCCGGAAACGAGATAGACCCCAAACAGGATCTGATACAGAAATTGGTCCTGTACAAACAATTCAAGGAGGTATCGGAGCAATTACGGGCGCTTGAAGAGGCCCGGCACCTGCGGGCCAAGCGGGGGAACATCCTTGCCGATTTACATAGGGCGGGCGACTATGCCGAACAGGGCGACGAACTTACCACCGTTGATCTCTACAAGCTCATGCTGGTCTATGAGCGGGCAATGCACCGCTATACCTCACGCAGCAACGAAGTTCGCCATACCGTGGTGAAATACCCGTACACCATCGAACAGCAGAAGAAGGCCATCGCCTCATTGCTAGCCATTAATGAAAAGTTGGATTTCAACGCGGTTGTGAAACACTCCGAAAACAAAGTCCAATTCGTATACAACTTCTTGGCCATTCTGGAGATGCTACAGCAACAATTGCTCGAATTACAGAGCGGGCTTGGGTTCAACAACTTCTGGATCTCCGCACGACAAGCCCGTCCCTGAAAGGCAAGTAATGCATATCATCAGGCGGGAATATGAATGGCCACCAGTGTTCCCCGTCCGGGAGCTGTATCCATCTCAACGGTTCCGTTAAGTAAAGCGATACGTGAAAAAATGCTTTTCAGGCCGATGCCTTCCCCTCCGGCGATCTGGGCCGTTTCGAAACCGATGCCGTTATCCTCGATCGTCGCATCGATGCCGTCGTTGTCGCGCACCAATTGGATGCTGAGTTTAGTGGCTTGGGCGTGTTTGATTACATTCGTGACGGTTTCCTGAATGACCCGGTACAGCACGGTTTCAGTCTGTTCGTCCAGCCGTTCGGCTAATCCCACTACGTCCAGCTGGATTTTCAGCTGCTTACCCTCGATTTTTTCGAGGAACTCTTTGATAGACGACGCCAAACCCGCTTTCAAAAGCGCATTGGGCATCATCTGATGGGAGATGCTCCGCATTTCATCATAGCCCTCACTTACTAGTGCCGTGGCTCGTTCAAGTAGGGGGCGAAAGGAAGTGGATACGCTGGTATCGTTGGCAACCTCATGGAGACTGAGCAGGGCCGCAGACATCAGCTGGCCCACCCCGTCGTGCAGGTCGGTTGCGATGCGGCGGCGCTCCCGTTCTTCCGCTTGCAGTACATCCCTGGCTGCTTGCTGCTGCTGCTCGCTGAGCCGTTTTTGCAGACGGGCCTCGGTTTGGAGCTTACGCTTGTTTTGAACAAAGTAAATGAGGCCGGCCAATGCCGATAGCAATACGATGGCTGCTATGAGGAGCCCCCCCCCGTTGGCGTAACCGGAGCTTTTGCAGCGCCGTCTGCTGGTGGAGGATTTCGATCTGCTGTTCTTTTTTCCCGGTTTCGTATTGCGCCGCCAGTTCATCGATCAGTTTTTCCCGGTCGGACTGTGCAATCGAATCGCTGTATACTTTGTGCTTGTACAGATACGTATATGCGGAATCATACTGTTGGCTACGTGCATAGAAACCGGAGAGACTTTCTAGCGCTTCTTGATGTTGCTTGGTATTATCGATGTCGATTGCGGTTTGGAGTGCTTTTTTGATCCAACGTTCAGCCCCGCGGATGTCTCCCGCTTTTTCATATGCTTCACCCAAGTAGTTGTAGGTATAGGCAATTTCATTGGTTTCCTGCATGGCTTCACGCATGGCGATACTCTTTTTGAGGTAGTGGATGGCGCTATCGGCATCGCCTTTGTACAGGTAGGTTGAACCGATATCGTTGTAAAAAAACGCTTCTTCGGAACGGTCGCCAGCTTCGATGACGGTTTGAAGCCCCCGTTTATGCGCGGCCAAGGCCGCGTCGTAATGCCCAAGCCGCATGTTTACAATACCGATATTACCAAGGCTCAGCGCAATCGAAACCGCATTGCCGTCCAGCTGCCGCCAGTGTAATGCTTTTTGGTGATATTCGAGTGCCTTTTCATAGTCCTCTATGTCTACATAAAGGATCGCAAGCTGGTTGTAGCCGTTTCCTATATTTGCCGTATCACGGGTTTGCTCGGCGAGTTTTAACCCCTTCATCCCGTATTCCATGGCTTTTCCACGTTCAAGGAGCCTGCGGTACAACCACCCGGCGTGCAGGTAGGCTCTTATCGACACGGGTTGGGGGGGTTCTTTTTCAAACAGGGAAATAGCGGCCAAAATGGCCGCCTCAGCGTCCTTGATGCTGCCGTGTGCCTCTTCACAATGTGACCGCAGGTAAAGCGAAACCGCCTCTCCGTGTACATAGGCCTGTCGGCGTGCCAATTGCCGCGCAAGTACCAATACGCTATCGGCTAGGGTACCATCAATCTCCAGCACCTGGTGGGCGAATGCGTTGAGGCTGTCAACTTTGTCACGTCCCTCCTGTTCAGCATCGGCTATACGGCTAAACGCCTGCCATAGGGTGTCTTGTTGAGCGAACGATGGCGGGAGTATCGCGAAAAGCAAATATCCAATAAAAGCGAAAAGAAGGAGGGGATAGCGATCCATAAAGGTTAGTTATTAAGCGGCACTAATTTATCTCAATTTTTTCTTACTTTTAACCCCAATAAACTCAAAATTCGGCAGCTTCATGCGCTCCAAGATTTTGTTGGTAGATGACCACGTCATCCTGATTGATGGCCTTACGTCGTTGCTTCAGTCCAAGCCGGATGTCGAGGTGGCTGCCGTAACGTCTTCGGCCAATTTTGCGCTCGCCTATCTGACCAAAGAGCCTTTCGATCTACTCATTACCGACTATTCCATGCCCGATATGGACGGGCTCACGTTGGTTCAACGTGCTAAAGCGTTGAGACCCCTGTTGAAAATCATCGTACTGACCATGCACGATGAGACACCCATCATTCGTAGTGTAATGGCCGCAGGCGTAGACGCCTACGTACTCAAAAAATATGCCCGGCAAGAACTCTTTCATGCCATTGATGCGGTCGTTTCCGGGCGTCAGTATTGGAGCCAAGAGGTAACCAAAGCATTGCTGCATGCGCACAACATTGATACCGGCAATATTGCTGTAGATCTTACCGACCGCGAATTGGAGGTACTAAGGCTGATCGTACAGGAACAGACCAGCAAGCAGATCGCAGACCAGCTATTTATCAGTGATCGTACCGTCGAAACGCATCGCAAAAATCTCCTGCGGAAGACGGGCAGCAACAATACCATTGGCCTGATAAAGTATGCCTACCAACACAAGCTATTGTAACGAAAGAACATCTTCTATAGCTACAAAGCTACATTTTCTCCGTCCGCTTCCTGTCCGTATTTCCACGGATAATAAATCCGTATAATTAGGGATAACCAACCCAACCCCGACAAACGATCTTGGCTGAAATTTTTTAGCTATGATGAAAGATAAAATAGAGAGAATCAAAGCCACTAAACCATTGATGGCCCTCGCCGCTGCATGCCTTTTGACAACCGTCTGCCACGCACAATCGTTCGAAGCGCTTCGCGACAACAAAGGAAAAAACCCGTTTACCGACCGCTGGGGAGCGCTGGTGGTTCGTGGCACGCACCTGTCGGGCAAGTACACGGAGGGACTTACCGCTGCAACAATCAACGTGATGCTGCGAAGTTACCGCTACCATAAATGGGGCGGGCATTACCGTTTCGAAAACATGTTGTTGGGGGATGGACTTTATACCATCGTAAGGGGTTTCAAACGGGCAAACGAGGGCAAAACAAGGGTAACGACAGACCGTTCCGAACAAACCATCAGCAGCGGCTGGGTAGGCGCACATCAATTCAACGTCAATGCTGTGGCCCAAAGCAGGTTGCTGGTGGCGCCAGGCATCAGCGTTGGAGACTATACGATTGCCACTAAACGGGCTACCAACGGTCAGACCGGTTCACAGGTCACCGATCCGGCGGGCTATTATTTCTATGCCGGGCCGTCTGTAAAGACCAGCTTGTTGCTTACGGATAAGATTTGGCTGGATGGTTTTGTCAATTACGACTTTACGCTGGTCAAAGTGGCCAACCCGACAAAAGATTATACCGAGAATCCAGATTACCCTTTGCCTACGTTGCTTACCATCGGTGTAGAGGTTTCTACGACCCAACGGCTCTATGGTGCGTTTCGGTATATGGGTATGTTGGACGCCGGCAGCAATAAAGATAAAGGTAACAGGATTGACCTATCCTTCGGTTATATACTTTGACAAACTGATTTCCATTGTTGTTGCGGCAAAAATGAGAGCAATATTTACGACATTACTGATTCTTTCCGTGCAAGCAGCTTTTGCACAGCAGCGCTATATCAAGCACTACCAGGATGCGAACGGGAAATATGGCTATAAAAACGAGCAAGGCCAGATCGTCGTGGAACCCAAATACGATTACGCACAAATTTACCCAACCTGTGGGCTCGCGCTTGTGAATATTGGCGGTACAAAAGCCGGCTTTGGTTATGAAGGCGGTAATTGGTCATATATAGACAGCACAGGCCAGGAAGTAATCAAGCTCGGAAGTGAATTTTATAAAGCAACCGTTTTCGAAGGCGACAAAGCACTTCTTGTCAAAGATAAAGCGAAGACAATTCATTGCTATATAAATAAAAAGGGTCAAATCATTACCCAAACCGGAAAGCAAAACTACACCAACGGTGCCACCTACAATGGCGAACTGACAGCGGACCTGTCGCCCGGTGGGAACACAGCCCAATACGGCTTACGCCACGGAAAGGGAACCATCGCCTGGACAAATGGCGACAGATACGAAGGAGATTGGAATTTCGGCCAACGGCATGGGGCAGGCAGATACACCTATGCCAACGGAAACGTGGAAGAAGGACAATTTGTAAACAACGTTTTTCAGGGTGGTAGCAGCACTTCCGTAGCTGTAAACAACAGCAACGGACCGGACAATAAGGAAAGAGCGGATGCCATTTTCAAACGTGGCGTTGACAACTTAAGGGCAGGAAATTTTGATGACGCCATCCGTGATTACACCGAATACCTGGCCATCAGCCGAAACAGCGCAGCGTACCTCAACCGTGGCCTGTCTTATAAAGAAAAAAGATCGAGGGAGCCCGCAAGGAGCTATCAGGAAGAAGCCAGAATCTACGCCGGCCTGAAACCAGATGAAGCACCGCCGAAAAGCGAAAACAGCACACATGCCATTGCCGATTTTAGCGAGGTCATACGTTTGGATCCCACGAATTACATAGCCTATTATTCCCGTGCAGAGGTTTACAGGATGGAAAATGATTGGGGGCCTGCCATGAAAGACTATCAGAAAGTGACCGCGTTAAACCCGGATTACCAGAAATACCCGTCCCTTAAAAACCTAACAGAGACCATTATCAGGAACAGGAATCAGTATGCGCCCGATTTGCAGCTCCTTGCACTGGATATCGGTGTTTCCATCGCCAACTCAAAGCATTACGAGGCTACCGCTGAGGGGGAAGCACTTGCCAAATCCCAAAAGAAAACGGCAGAAAACGAAGTCATTTATAAGGGACTCATGACCAAAGCCGCCCGGACATTCAGCCCGATGGATTGGTACACCTATAATGGCCGCGGAGGTTGCTATAAAGCGATTAAAAACTGGGATGCCGCCATCGCCGACTATACAGAAGCCCTCCAGTTGAAACCCGATGAAATTTATACACTGGAGGCGCTTGCTGCCTGTTATAACGAGTCCGGACAGTTCCAAAAAGCGATTTCGACATACGACCACATCCTCACCATGCCGCTGCCCGATAGTGAAAAAAGCAAAAAGCACCCGGCTCACATAGGGCGAGCAGCGGTACTTGGAAAACTGGGTAAACTGGATGAAGCAATAGCGGAGCTGGACAACGTGATAACGGCCAACCCCGAGCACTACGCCGCGCATTTTGACCGCGGACTGCTTTATGCCAAAAAAGGTAATAAGGAGCTTGCCCGAGCAGATCTTACGAAAGCCGCCGAAACGCCTAACCTAAGCTTTGTTGCCCGGGAGCAAATAGCGCTGCTGGACGGGAAGTAAGAACCTTGGGCAAGAAATAAAAGAACAGTCACTTTTAACGAAATGAATATGAAGACCTATTATATCCTATTTGCTTGCCTGATCGGGCTGGCAGGTTGCAGCAAGAAAACCGGTAATCCCGAGGACGATGACAGCCCGGGAAAAAAGGGAGATACATTTTTTTACTACGATGTGAAAGACGGTACGCAGAATGTACTCGGCGGTGGCTCGTTGATGGACAACGGCACGGTATATTGGTTTGGCAATTATGTATCAGCCATGCGGAATGACAGCACATTGCTGTTTGCATACCGCTATACCGCGCCCGGTAACCGGGCGATTACCTACGATGGTGTGGTCGCCGACGGACAGGGAGGCATCTACGCGGCGGCACGTGTGGATTATTACGTGGTGCTGGCAAAGTTTGACCGCTCGGGCAGCGTGGTCTGGAGCAAAGCGTTCGACAGGGCAAAAGACCCGGTGTACAACGGGGGTGCCTACGACCACGAAACACCCAACATCTCCAACGTTTACAACGGCCGGTTGGTGCACTGCTCGGGCGCGGTGGTGTCGCTGGTAACCACCGACGGGCAGTTGCTGTGGCAACGCAAAGCAAGCAGTGGCGGCGCTTCCCAAGCCATACTGCTCGATGGTGGTATCCTCGTTGTTGGCAAAAGGGAGGCAACAAACGTGCTGACCATCAAAAAACTCGACTGGGAGGGCAACTTGCTTTGGAGCAAAGAAGCTGCGGAAGGCCCCCGTTCCGATTTTGCTTTTGGTGAGCCTTTCAGCCTGGACGCCAGGCAGGCACTGTTGCCCTATGTGAGGCTAGAGAGTCCGTCAGGGGCAAAAATCAGGGGCATATGGAAGATAGACAGTGAGGGCAATATCCTATTCAACAAAACCTACAATGGTCCGAATGTCGTGCCTGCCCACGCATCGCATTCCATCCGCCCGATAGCGGTTGGGCGTGCCGGAAACGGCAAACTTTGGGCGCATGTACCGGGTTGGATTTACACCAATGGGGGACAGTACGAACCCTGGGAATACGGAATGTACATTGATGCGGAAGCCAATCCAGAAACCCCGCTTGCAGGCAACTTTTTTTATACCAAAGGGCTAGCACGCAACAGCTACGTCAGCGAACAGTCCCGGGTGATTGCATTCGTGGAAGGCACGCTGCTTGCCGGAAGCTTGAAAGCCGCCTGTGCAGTGCAGCAAAGCGACAGGCCAACGAAGGTAGACGTCGCAACGCCCACGCCCGATATCCGTGCCATGCAAACCTATAGCGGTACGATAGACAGTTACAACGGTACATTGCAGCCGCTCGATTTACTGAAAACATCGGTTCAGGCGTCTCTAAGGAGCTTGGGAGTATGTGAATGGCGATGAGGGGTGTTTTTAAAGTACATTCAAGCGGGGATAAAGATAACGACCACCGTTCCCCTTCCCATAGCGGTATCTACTTCCACACTTCCCTGCAACAGGGCAACACGCGACCGGATGTTCTTCAGCCCGATGCCAGCTACTTCATCGAGCCGTGACGCGTCGAAGCCCACCCCGTTGTCTTCTATCGTCACCGATACCCCTTCGTCGTCTTTCATCAGCTGAATGGTCAACCGAGATGCGCGCGCGTGTTTGACAACGTTATTCACGGCCTCCTGCACCGCGCGGTACAGCACGGTTTCCAATTGCTGATCCAGCCGGTCGGCCAAGCCGGATACACTGAGGTGCACTTTAATGTCCTTGCCGTCTATGGCATCCAGGAATTCCTTGATGGAGGTTGCCAGGCCCGCTTTCAGCAAGGCATTGGGCATCATTTGGTGGGAGATGCTGCGCATCTCTTGGTAGCTGTCTTTCACTAAACCTAACGCATTATCCATCACCTGTGGCTCAGGCGTTTTTCCGTCGGTGATGCTTTTGTACAGGTAATTGAGGTTGAGTAGCGCGGCAGATAGGGTTTGCCCTACGCCGTCGTGCAGATCGCTGGCGATACGGCGGCGCTCGCGTTCTTCGGCGTTCAGCACATCGCGCGTGGCTTTTTCCTGTTGTGTGTTTATTTCCTGTTGTAAGCGCGCCTCCGCTTTCAATCGACGCTGTTTGAAAACGAAAAAGACCAAGATGCCCCCACTCACCAATACCACCATAGCGGCCAGCAGCAGTAGGCCTCGTTGTCGCAGCCGTAACTTTTGGATAGCCGTTTCCTGGTTAAGGATTTCGATTTGTTGCTCTTTTTTCTCTGTTTGATATTTCGTTTCCAACTCGTTGCTCACTTCGATTACTTTGTTGTCCAGTTCGGCCGATTGGCTTTGTTTATAAAGATTCATATAGTGGAATACACTATCGACTTCACCCAACCCTGCATAAGATTCGATTAACTGGTAGTAAATTAGCGTTATTTTCTCGGCACCTCCGGTTTGTTGGAAATAGTTTAAGCTGGTCAAAAGCAACGATTTTGATTTGCTGAAGTTACGCAGTTTAGCGTAATTTATGGCTAAGGTAACATTGCTGCTCGCCACGTCGGAATCCAATTTCTCTCGGGTACGGATTACCAATGATTTTTGGATATAGTCGACGGCTCGTTTGTTTTGCCCAAGATCCGTATAGATTTGTCCCAAATTGTTGTATGCAGATGCTTCGGCAGAAAAACTCTGCCCTTTTTTTGCGATGGCAATGGTTTTCTCGTAACTGTCTTGCGCTTTAGCAGTATCTAACAATGCGTAATAGACGTTGCCCATCGAGAGCGTTACGTTTGCAAGGGGTGCGTATAAGCTCTGTCGTTGGAAATAAATTTCTGCCTTCTTCAGGTAGCTTAGCGCTTTGGGATAATTACGCAGCGACGTGTATACGACGGCGATGTTACTATGTAGATTGGCAACTACATATTCGTTTTGGGTGTTTTCGTAATAATGTAGCGCTTCTAGGTAAAATGACATCGCCTTTTCCAACTCGGCTTTTTTAAAATAATTATTCCCAATCTTGAAGTTGAGAGACGCGATGCCTTCCTCGTCATTTTCTTTCTTCCGTATGTCAAGCGATTGATTATATAATTCGAGTGATTTATCTATTTCTCCTTTTATAAAATAAATCGCGCCCAAATCGCTTAAAGACTGGGCAATCAGTTTTCGATCGTGGATTTCACGGGCTATTCTTAGCGCCTCGTCGCCATATCGAAGGGCTGAATCGAGTGATACAGAATTATAGTACCACGATAGATCTCCATACACCTTGGCTTTTTGAACCTTGGTTAAATCGTTCTCAAGTTCCTTTTTCAAGCTATCGATCCGCTGCCCCGCGGAGGATTGTGCACCGCAGGGAAACGTTAAACTGCTAACGAATAACACAAGGAGAATTGCGCGAGAGGTTTTCATATTCGTTCGGGAGTTGGTTGTAGTCATAATTTAGTTGAATGTTGAAATAAAAGTCGCAAAAAAATTTAACTTTGCTTCTAAACTAAATTTTTTTGTGCCCCCCGCGGAATGAAGCATAGCATTTTATTGGTTGATGATCACCCCATCCTTACAGAAGGACTGAAAATGGTTTTCCGGGATGACGCGACATTCGATATCGTGGCATCGACACATTCAGGTGTTTACGCATTGGCATTACTGAAAGCAAAGCCGATTGATTTGATGGTAACGGATTATTCCATGCCCGATATGAACGGCCTTGACCTTATTCGGCAAGCTAAACGGCAGCATCCCCTTCTTAAGATCATCGCATTAACTATGCACGACGAAGCCGCAATCATTAAAGACGTCATCGCCGCCGGAGCCGATGGCTACGTGTTGAAGAAATGTGCCCTAGAAGAACTGGCCATTGCCATGGAGTCTGTCATGAAGGGCAAGCCTTACCTAAGCGCCGAAGCCGGCCAGAAATTGTTCCAACTGGCAAAGCAACCTGAATCCGATGATCCGCTGACCGACCGCGAAGTCGAGGTGCTGCGGCTGATTATCAAAGAGCTTACCAATAAAGAGATTGCTGCCCGGTTGTTTATCAGCGACCGTACGGTTGAAGTACACCGCAAAAACCTGATGCGTAAAATCAAATGTACCAATACCGTCGGTCTAATCAAGTACGCGTTTGCGCATAACTTGGTTTGAGACGCTGCGGCAGCTATGAATACCGCAGCGTACCCAACCGAAGTACGTCCGATTCCGGACATACTAGAACTTTAGCGCGACGCCCACATTCAGCCAAGCGATCCCGTAACCAAGCTCCGCAAAGGCACCGAATTTCGGGCTGAAGAAATACCGCGCACCCGCATGTGCACCCCAAATAAACCCGCCTGCCGAGGCCGTGGGTAGATTCGTATCGGTGCTCACCGATGCAATGTTGTAACCCAACAACACCCCTGCATACGGATCCAGGTTTTCTACGCCAAAATCGAAATGATACGACCCTCTTCCGCCTACAATGATGTAATTGTATTTCCAGTCGCCCATCCCGGTTTCTACCTTGGCACCGGCATAGCCACCGTATGCACCCACACTGATCTTGTCGCTCACACCGAACTCCAAGCTTAAGCCCACAGGCGGTGTGCCTTTGGCCCCCGACGCCATGAACTGGCTTCCAAGCCCCACACCGATGTTGAGCAGTTTGTCGCCCTGCTCATACGCCTGGCCGAAGGAAAACAGGGTGCCCAAAGCCATCATTACGGCAAATAGCGATACGTGTTTAATTGTTGTTTTCATTGCTCTTTGTTTTTAGATTAATTGATTAAATTGATTATGGATTACATCGAACAATGCAAAAGTACCGCCGGTGCCCTACCTAGCCTATACGGAATACTACCCATTTTAACTACGTATAAACCCGTAGGTTAAATACGCAATGGCCCGGATACCGTGCCATATTGCATCGCACTACCTTTACCTCCGTCAAACAAAATATGATAAACCATGAAAAAAACATTATTCCTTTTGTTGGCGGTATGGACACTGACCACTCACGCACAAAAGGCCGAGCAACCGGATGTAACGTACGACCTCGGCGGAAAGATTGAATTTATGACCCTCACCGATGCGGGCGTATTGGTGGTAGCCGGCAGCGGCGGGCTTGCCGGCATCAAAGCGGGATCCCAAACCCCCCATTTCACTTTTAAAGAATATGGCAAAGTAAAGCAGGAAGAACTCGAATTTGTACCGATGTCACCATACGTGATCGTCAATCAGGGAGGCTTGCTCGGGTCAAAAAAGACGGTGATCGACGTCGTATCGGGCAAGATGCTGTTTGCTACGGAAGAAAACGGATGGAAACTGGTGGCCAAAGCCCGGGTCTTTCTTCCCCAAAACAAGCTGGTTGTGGTAGGAAACCGTACACGAGCCGAAAAGGATATGCTTGCCGTCGGTATTTATGACCTGGCCACAGGCAAGCAGGAAGGGTTTTCTTCGTTGGATGCCGGAGTGGGGAAGGTGCGGATGGGCAATAGTGTGCCGTTGAGTTCGGGCGAACCGTACCTTACCGGCAACCAAGTATTGGTACCCACCACAAAAAACCTAGTCTGTGCGGATTTCACAAACGGCCAAATCCTTTGGGAAGCCGATTTGGATAAGGTTACCTGGCTGGTGGCGGATAAGTCGGGCAGCGAGATTTACGGATTCGAGGAGCGCCCCAACGGTGACACACGCATTCACAAGGTAAGCAATACCGGCCAGCAACTTTGGGAGAAAGAACGCAAAATCAAGGGAAAAGTTACCCGCTTCGAAATTTTGCCACAGGGACTGGCCGTGGTAAGCGATGTCGACAATTCGGATAAAAAAGGAATCGCAGGCAAATTGGCAGGGGCCTCGGAGTCTAAAATCAGTTTCCTGAGCGCGGCTAACGGTGAAGACCTTTGGGAAAAGGCACCCAAGACCAAAGGTTATGTACAGCATTTTTACATCATGGATGATGGTATCCTCTTCAGGATATATGAAGGCGGTATCAACAAGATTTCCTTTGACGGCAACGCCTTATTCAAGAAGCCGCTCAATACGGGAGAAAACATCCAAACCATGGCACTTACCCCCCAGGGGCTGATTTACATCACCGATACCGATGCGGATATCATCAACCTCACTACTGGGGAGTCCATTTGGAGCAAACCCATCAAGTACAAGAAAGCGAAGGCCGTGGCCAGCACGTACGACAAGGCGCACCAGCGCTACCTGATCAGTACGGGCGACGAGATCATGGCAATCGATGAGCGTACCGGTGATATCAGCACCTTTACTTCGATTGCATTCAAGGAAAAAGAGGCTCCGACCTCCATGACGGTGAGAAACAGCGGAATCCTGCTTGCCTCTAGCCAGAACCTCATGATGGTAGACTTCGAGGGGAAGGACCTATTTCACTCCTACCATAAATCCCCAGGGCAAAGCGGCTTCATCAAAGCTGCCACAGGGGTGCTGGCGGTAGCTTCGATGGCCATGTCGGCGGCGGCCGCCTACCAAGGCGGCCGGTATGGCCACTATGCAGGAAGCAATCAGTTAAATAGCTATGGTGAAGAAATGAAAGCCTACCAAGAAGGGTTTGCCAACATCGCCTCTGCTTCCTTTGCCGAGATGAACAAACGGTTCCGGGCAACAGCGGCAACGGAGAATGCGCAGTTTATCCTTACCGACCTCGACGGTGGTGTGGGGCTCGTACGCGTGGGGAAGGATACCGGCGAAGAGGAAAGGGAAATCGTGCTGCGGGACAAGAAGCCCGAATACCAGGTTGATGAAATGGGCGGAACACTGTACTACAAATCCAAAGCGAATGAAATATCGGCTTTCAGCCTCTAGATGAGGCACACACTTTTCATGGTGCCTGGTTTGTGTGTACCGCGCTTACGCGCGGTATGCCTCACCGGGTCTGCGAGCCAACCAACATGTACTCATCATTAACAACTAATACGTATCGAAATGAAAATTAACACAACAAAAATGAAGCAACCTGGCTACCTAATGCTGTTTATCCTAGCCTGTGCCATTGCGATGGCAGCATGCAAAAAAAATGAAGACGGCGGTCCGGGAGGCAATGCCGCTCCGGGCACCATTGAGGCTAAGATTGGTGGATCGTCGTTCAAATCGCTTAAGATGACAACCATGGCCAACCGGGTGAATGTAGGTGGGTCATCCGTCATTACCGTACAAGGCAACGAAACCTCGGGCAAAGCTATTGTGATGGTCATAAATGGGGTAGATGGGGCCGGCACATATCAAATCGGTGGTGGCGCGAACATCTCCATAAGTGCCAGCTATACCGAGGTGAACATCAGCAATCCTACAGCTACCAAGATCTGGCAGGCACCCTTTGACTCTTCCGTTGCGGGCGAAATCAAAATCGCCGAACTCACCGACAAGGTTATCAAAGGTACGTTCTCATTCACCGCCAAAAATAACAGCGACGGCTCCGTAAAAGAAGTAACCAACGGTTCATTCAACCTGAACTTTTAACAAGCCGATCCATGTATTCGTCCCGGGGCACCATCACCGCCCCAAGCGAAGCCAGGTGGTCGGTATACACCTGGCAATCGATCAGGTCGTAGTTTCCCGATAGACAGAGCGAAGCCAATGCCACTTTGGAGGCGTTGGCTTCCCTGCTGAACATGCTTTCGCCACAAAATAACCGCCCAACGGAAACACCATAGAGTCCGCCCACCAGCTTATCTGCCAACCAGACTTCAATGGAATGCGCATGGCCCAAATCGTGCAACGTTATATATGCCTGTTGCATATCTTTGGTTATCCACGTGCCGTCTTGCCCGGCGCGCGGATGGGTAGCACATGCCGCTATCACCTCGGCAAATGCCTGGTCATAGGTAACATGGAAATGCCCGGCACGCAAAACCCGTCGCATGGTTTTGCTTATTTTCAACATTTGGGGATAAAGCACGAAACGTTCATGCGGTGAATACCATAGGATAGGTGTATGGTCATCGTACCAAGGGAATATGCCTTGCTGGTAAGCCGCCATGAGCCGCTCGGGCCGCAGATCACCGCCAATGGCTAAAAGCCCGTCCGGCTCGGCCCGTGCCGGGTCGGGGAACTGAAGGGTATACGGATCCAGTTGGAAGATCATCCCGGAAGGTTATTCCGGTTGCCGGGGCTCTTTGCTGATCTCATCAAAAAGCCTATCCATGTGCTCAACGTATTCATTCGTATCATCCAGGAAAAACTCCAGCTCCGGGACAATACGCGCTTGATTCTTGATGCGCGCGCCCAGTTTATAGCGTATCTCGTTGGCGTGCGACCGGATATTGGCTAGGTCGTCTTTTGCCTTCTTCGTGTCGAGAAAGCTCAGGTAGACCCGGGCAATTGCGAGGTCCGGCGTCATTCGCACGCGGGTGATGGTAATGAAAGCCCCCGGTGCCCACGCACCGCCCTCCCGTTGGAAGAGTGCGCCCAAATCCTGCTGGATTACCCCAGCAAACCGTTGCTGCCTTTTGCTTTCCGTGTTCATGGTGAAGGTATTAAATTTATTCTAGCCGCGGTTCCAACGCCCCGCGTGGCGCACGTTATACCAACAGCAAAGGTAATGATTTTTTGTTTCCCCCGGTTAGCGGCTCGGTGCCGGTTCGAGTAGTTCGTCTATACGTACAAACTGATAACCCTTACTTTTTAGGGTACGGATCAATGAGGGCAGTTCATGGTAAAATTTTTCCTGGCGCCGGGGGTCTGTACCGACATGGCTCAGCAGGATAAAGCCGTTCAGTCCGTATTCGTTGTCCTGCTCGTACTCCATGATGGATTTCATGATGGTTTGGTTATCGACGTACCGTTTATCCATCTCCGGGTAGGTATAGTCCGCCGTAGAACGGGTACCCGGTGTAAAGTTGACCAATTGCAGGCCCATAGCATCCGTCCACGACGCGATGGTTTCATTGTACCATTCATAAGGGGGTATAAAATAGCGGGCTTGTTTTCTATCCACCCCAAACTTCTTCAGCGCCTTGTACGAATCGTTCAAATCTTTCTCAAATGCGGCCCGGGTAACGAGTAAGCTATCCCGATTTGTCCAGTCGCAGTACAAAAGGTGCTTATCGGAGTGGGAGCCAAGGTAGTTGCCGAGATCCCGCAGTTCGGCGATCTGTATTCTGAAATCCCTATTCCGATAGAAATTGCCGGTCAGGAAAAAAGATGCCCGCAATTGCTCCGCCTTCAACGTGCGGATAATGGCGGAGAGGCCATCCCCAAATTCATCCCCGGTAAATACCAGTGCGATTTTCTTGGTGGACCGATCGCCACGGACGATGGCTCCGAGAAACTCGGTAACGTCTCCACCGCTAGGCTGTTCAACCGTAGGGGCTGGCAACAAACCGCGGGAATTGCCAATTAATGGGTTTACCAAGAACAAGAGGCCAAGCAAGGTATGGGTTAGCTGTTTCATCGGTTTTGCGCCATCCCTTCCGCCATCAGCGGAGCTACACCCAACTTGGCCGCCAATTGTTGCAGATCGTCCCATACCGCTTCCACCAGCGGTATCCCCTTCTCCCGGTACACATGTGTGGCTTCGTATTCCGGTTCACCCGGAATGATTACCGGTTGCCGTTCGTCCACGCGTTTTGCATCCTTGAATCGCGCAATCCACTGGTCCATGTTTGCCTTGAAATCAGCCACAGGGCGGAAGCCATCCACGCGCATCGCTCCCACGAAATGGCCGATTCCTTCACCAGGTTGATCGGCCAGGGGCTGCAAATAAGCTACAAAGGGTGGCACCCACGGACCGTAATTAGCTCCGGAAAGGACGCCGGAGAGGATATCAACGGTAGCCGACAAGCCAAATCCCTTATGGCTGCCGTGAGATCGATCGCTCCCCAGCGGGAGGAGCGCCCCCCCGTTTTTCACCGCAGCGGCATCGGTGGTCGGATGGCCATGGGTAGTCAGCGCCCATCCTTCGGGAATGGTCTTCCCCGCACGGGCGGCAACTTCCAGCTTGCCGTTTGCGGCAGCAGAGGTAGCCATATCGACCACCACGGGTGGGTATTTCCCTGCCGGGAAAGCGTAGCATATCGGGTTGGTGCCCAGCAACCGCTCGGCTGAAAACGTGGGGGCTACCAATGGGCTTGCATTGGTCAGTGCATAACCAATCATGTCCTGCGCCACCGCTTTCAGCGCGTGGTAACCTGCAATCCCAAAATGGTTAGAATGGCGGATGGCGACCCATCCCGAACCGTACTGCTTGGCTTTCTCGATGGCGATGTCCATCGCATATGGGGCAACCACAAGGCCCAGCCCCCCATCGCCATCTACGGTCGCCGTGGTGGGAGTTTCGTGTACCACGCGGGGTTGGGGAGCCGCATTTAACCGCCCCGTCTCCCACAGCCGCACATAGCCGCTCAAGCGGGCAACGCCGTGGGAGTCGACTCCACGCAAATCTGCGGTCACGAGCACATCCGTGGCCAATGCCGCGTCCGCATCCGGGCACCCGATGGATTTGAAGATACTGTGTGTAAATGCGCGCAAGCGCTGCTCGGGTATTGTCATCGTTTATGCTTTATGCCGTAGGTGTTGTGCCCTATTTCGTGCCATTGCGTACCGTGTAGTGCCTATTGCCTACTGCCCTGCGCCCGCTGCATGGGGTTCGGTCCTGAAGACACGCCCCTTGCAGGGCCATCCCCTTGTTTGAACAGTTCGAAACGGGTCGGCGTATGCCGGCGCGGCCAAGCATTATTATCCTCGTCAATATCCGCGGTTTCCCGCAGGGGGTCTACCCATACCGATGCTACGGCTTTGGTTTTTGCGAAGACTTTTGTCACCTCGCTTTCATTCTTCCGCCAGATGTACGCCGGGATACGCTCCATCTCCGTGGTTCCATCTTCAAACGTCCATTGCAGGACAATAGGCATCACCAACCCGCCCTTGTTGCTGAACTTGAGCTGGTAGAAATGGTACTTGCCCCCGTAAAGTTCCTTTTCTTCAGCCGAGAGCGACTGGTAATACTGTTCGAAAGCGCGTTTGTCCGCTTCGGAGACGGCAAAGCGGTCCCACTTGTTGTAAAAATCCTGAAGGGACGTATCGGCCTCTACAGCGAAATCCACGCCCGCATCGATATTGCGTTGCCGGCCCAGCGTATTCAAATCCCTTTCGTAAGCGGCCCTTGCCGTTTCCTGTGCGTCTTCGAGGTTACCTATGGGTTGGAAATGCTGTACATCGTCCAGCGAAATATCTACCGGATCGATACCAAAAAACCACCCCCGCCAAAACCAGTCGAGGTCGACCGCCGACGCATCTTCCATGGTACGGAAGAAGTCGGCCGGCGTGGGATGCTTGAATGCCCAACGACGCGCGTATTCTTTGAAAGCATAATCAAACAACTCCCTTCCCATGATCGTTTCGCGCAGGATATTGAGGGCTGTTGCCGGTTTGGCATAAGCATTGGGCCCGAATTGCACGATATTTTCCGAGTTGGTCATAATCGGTTCCAGCTGGTCTGGGGGGAGCTTCATGTAGTCGGTGATTTTATGGGCGGGGCCCCGCCGCGAGGGAAAGTCCTTATCCCACTCCTGTTCGGCGAGGAACTGGCAGAAGGTGTTGAGCCCCTCGTCCATCCATGTCCACTGCCGTTCGTCCGAATTAACGATCATGGGGAAAAAGTTATGACCAACCTCGTGGATAATTACGCCAATCATACCGTATTTCGTGGCCTCGGAATAGGTGCCGTCCTTATCTGCCCGCCCATAGTTGAAACAGATCATCGGGTATTCCATGCCGTTGGCCGCCTCCACCGAGATGGCCACTGGGTACGGGTACGGGATGGTATGCTTGGAATAGACCTTAAGCGTGTGTGCCACCACTTTAGTGGAGTAGGGGTTGTAAAGCGGGTAGGCCTCGGGGCCGTAATACGACATGGCCATGGGTGTATTGCCTTCAATCCCCGCCTTTACACGCATGGCATCCCACACCAAGCGGCGGGATGCGACAAATGCGAAGTCACGCACGTCCTTGGCTTCATAAACCCACGTCTTCTTTGCTGTTGCCCTCCCCTGCATTGCCTGCTTGGCCTCATCGAGCGTTACGATTTCGACCGGCTCCTCCGCCTGCTGCGCTTGCTTCCACCGTTCCAATTGGGTGGCCGTCAGCACGCTGCCGTAATTTTGGCATTCGCCGGTAGCACCCACCACATGGTCAGCAGGCACCGTGATATTTACCTTGAAGTCGCCGAATACCTGTGCGAACTCGCCGCGGCCGGTGAACTGCTTGTTCTGCCAGCCTTCGAAGTCGGAATAAACCGCCATGCGTGGGTACCATTGCGTGATGGTATACAGGTAATTGCCATCGTCTGCAAAATATTCGTAGCCTCCGCGCCCTCCTTCGGCCATCCGGTCACTGATGTTGTATTGCCAGTCTATCTGCAACACAAATTTAGCACCGGGCTTCAGGGGCGTAGGTAGCTCCACCCGCATCATGGTATAGTTGATCGTATAGGTAAGGGCATTGCCCAAGCGGTCGGCAACCTTGCGTATGGTAATGCCGAGATCCTTGTCGCTATTGATAAATTGGCGCAACTGCCGGGTGGTTATCTGTCCGGTGAGGGAACTCTCATCAAATCGCTTGCTCTCTGCATCGGCCTTGTGTTCGTTTTCGTCCAGTTGCAACCACAGGTAGTTGAGCGGGTCGGGCGAGTTGTTCGTGTAGGTGATCGTCTCCGACCCCGTTACCCGTTGGTTTTCATCATCGACCTCCACATCGATCACGTAATCCGCTTTTTGCTGCCAGTATTGGTGGCCCGGCGCCCCTGAAGCTGTACGATATACGTTTGGATCGCTCAATAGGGTACCTAACTGTTCAAACTTATTCCCATGGTTGGAGGTGGGGTTGTTTTGCTGTTGTGCGCTTGCCCCGCCGATATACAAGAGCACAAAGGCGTGTGCAAGCAGTTGGAAATATATTCGCTTCATCTCGTTACGGTTAGTAACCGCATCAAAGATAACCGGAATCCGCGTATTATTCAAATGTGGCTTTCGATAAACAGATGTGTTAAAAGGGCCGCCCTGCAAATACATGGTGGCTTAACCGACCGGGCACCATGAATCCTAGCAAATACCAATAAAATATACCTCACAAAGTGAGATGATGACCGAGTTTTTTTTATCTTGTGGGGCATTTCATTAGAAACAGGATTCAGCTCACTTTATGTTTTTAATTTAAGAGGAAATCAACGGACAAGCGGAGCGTCGAGCCGAAAAGAGGGAGGAAAAATTAAAAATCCCGAGAAGATAAAATGAGCAACAACATGAGCAATATTATACTTTACGAAACACCACAGGGCAAGATATCAGTTTCGGTTCGGTTTGAGGACGAAACATTTTGGCTTACACAAAAAGCAATGGCGGAATTGTTTGGTGTGGAAGTTCCAGCAATAAGCAAACATCTTGCAAACATCTTTGAATCAGGCGAATTGATGCAAAAGGCAACTGTTTCCATTTTGGAAATAGTTCAACAAGAAGGTTCCCGAAAAGTAACTCGAAAAGTGGAGTTCTACAACCTCGATGCCATTATCGCCGTAGGCTATCGGGTAAACAGCAAGCAAGCAACACAGTTCCGCATTTGGGCTACCCAAACACTCAAAGAGTTTATTACCAAAGGCTTTGTGTTAGATGATGAGCGGTTGAAACAAGGCAAAGATTTTGGTAAAGACCATTTTGACGAGTTATTGGCTCGTATCAGGGATATTCGAGCCTCCGAGAAACGCTTTTATCAAAAAATCCGTGATTTGTTTATGTTGAGCGATGATTACGACAAAACCGATAAAAAAACCGAACTGTTTTTTGCCGAAGTTCAAAACAAATTGCTCTTTGCCACAACTCAACATACGGCAGCCGAGATTATTATGCAACGTGCCAAAGCCGAAGAACTTAATATGGGTTTGACTTCGTGGAAAGGCAGCCGTGTACGCAAAGAAGATGTAATCATTGCTAAAAATTATTTGTCCGAAGACGAAATAGATACGCTCAACCGAATGGTAACATTGTTTTTGGACACAGCCGAACTGCGGGTAAAAGAGCAGATACCGTTAAGTATTGATTTTTGGAAACAAGAGGCAGACGGCGTTATTCAGTTTAGCCGGAAACCACTTTTGCTGGATAAAGGAAAAGTGAGCCACGAAAAAGCCAAGGATTTTGCCGAAAAGCAATATTTGATTTTTGATAGCGAACGCAAAAAAGCCGAAGCTTTGCAAGCCGATTTAGAAGACCAAAAAGCCATTGAAGAATTACTAAAAAAAGTAAAGAAGAAATGATGCCAGGGGGGTTGGCTCGCTATTTACGCTTTACCATGCTTGATAATGCCGGTTCCCCTACGCCACTTTCCGATTTAACCCCAACGGCGTATTGATAGCGGAAGCCTGGCTTCACTGCTTCATCAACGTAAGTGGCGGCAGGATCTACGGTTGCAATGGCTTCAAATGACACGTCGGATAGCGCTTTGCGATAAATAACGTAGGAAGTCCCCGGGGCAACGTCCACGGGAATAGGCCACGAAACTTCAATCCCCGCCGATAAGTTACGCAGGATGATATCGGAAGGCGGGTTTGTGGCAGTTGCCCGTTCATCGGTGCCAACCCGTGACGTTGCGGATAAAACGCTTTCGTTGCCCCAAACATCCGTAGACGTTACCGCATACTCGTAGGCCATGGAACCCACCGCCGACTGATCCGTGTAATATACCGCTTTCAACGCGTTGTCATTCAACCGTTCATAATGCGTTTCTCCAACGGGTTTCCGGTAAAGATGGTATCCGTAGATCTTTTCATCCCGCCGAGCAGCGTCCTCCCACTCCAATGCCACACCATCGGATACCCGGGCAGCGTGTATGCCTGACGGAGCGATCAGCAAAACCGACTGCCGGATAAAAATCGACGCCACCGCCGAGGTGTCACTTAATTGCTGAGCCATATCCATCGATTGGATGGCGTAGTGCATCTGTCCGGTGAAATACCGGGGAATCAACGAATCAATGAACACCGTATCCTTTATGACCGGGGATATGACGGACATGCTTTGCCTGCTCGGGCCCCGCATGACGTAGTAGCCAAAGAGGTTCAGTTCACTTCCGTGTGCCCACGTTACCTTTACCCCCTCTGTATGGGCATCCACGGCCAACCGGGCAGGTGCTAAGGGAGGCTCCTCGTTCGCCCCGCTCCGGTAACCGACAGCTTCCGAATAATTGATGGTGGGCATGCGGCTGCTCAATTCATAAACCAATGGCCTTAGCCGGTAATAGTATGCGGTGGAAGGAATAACGCGCCGATCCAAATAGGAAATGCTGTTTGCCGGGACGGTATCGACCACGACGTAACCCGACCCCAATTGACGGGACTTTTGGATTTCGATGGCGCCATAAATCGCATCCGCCGGCAACGCATCCCAGGTTAGCAACAACCCTTGCGAGGTGTCGGTCACGGCCAAATTTGACAGGTGCTGCAAGGAAGAGAGGTTATACGGCAGCATCGAAACCGTGTCTGACAGCCGCCCAACGTTGCCGGCAAGGTCTTCAAGTACGGCGTAATAAGCCACGTGTTGTCCGGGTTCGGCATCATCCGTATAATAGACCCGGCCCTCGCCCGACTCTGCGTCCGACAACATTAATAACGTTTGCTGGAGGGCAAATTCGCCCGTATGCCCACGCCGTTTATATACGGTAGCCACCAGGGGGATTTGATGGGGATTGTAAATCCCTCTAGCCCGCCATGCAAGGGAGACCGAGCTGTCACGGGCCTCTCGGTTATCCACCGTCAGCGCCCCGCTCTCCCACATTGCCCCCTGCGTGGGCCTGATCGTCACCGACCTGACCACACTATTGCCTTTATCCAACAGATCAATCCGATACGTAACGTCCTCGGATGCCGCCCTGTATTCGTCGACGAACATAAGGCCTAGGGTGGAACTCAAATCCGGGTCGAGCAAAAGTAGTCCCAGGGTGTCCGTGCCGTGTTCTAACAGGATACGGTAGGCGGCATCGGTGGAATTGACGCCAAGATGGCCAAACACGGCATGGGTAAGTGCCCGCCGCTCCAATTGCCGTTCCAACGCCCGCGCATTTTCAGGGAAGCGGGTTTCGCCGATCCGCCGGAACTTCTTTCCCGCTCCATCGCTTTTGTAAATCATGCGCGAAGCGGGCAAAACGGAACCTTCCGAATAACTCTTTTCAAAATAGATCAACGTTTTGTGGGGTCCTACCACTGCAAAAGGTGTATCCGTTTCCTGCCCTGCCACGTGGTGTGCAAAGCCGACAATTATAACGGTGATAAATCCTACCCATGAATTTTTCATATCACTTGTTTCACTTTAAGTTGTCCACCATACCAGATTATAAGCAAAGGTTGCCGTCGGCATTCGCACCCAAGCCCACACTGAAGTTGTTCTGTCCGCGGGTACTCACGTTAAACGACGCATGGGCCCCTACGCAAATGCGGACACCACAGGGAATCGGGCCTGCCCATCCGAATTTATTGCAATCGGCCCGGCAGCCGATATGTGCCGCGAACTCACCCGCGGCTTTTCCGCTCAGGAACCAACCCCTGGGCTGGTTATAGCCCCCTTCAAACGCAAAACAGGCATTGAACTCGGCTCCGATGCAGAGTTTGGAGAGGACACAGCCCTCCACCCCGGCACTTAACGAACCGGCAAGCCTGAACCGGTAATCGTTCGCCCCGAAATTTAGCAACAGCATCGCTTCGGCTGAAGCATTGAACCAGGCTTTTGCCTGAACAACGACCAGATTAATTGATTTGGCTTGATTTTTAGGAACACCCACGTTGTGCGCAAAGTGAATGTATATTCCCGAAAACGTCGTTGCTGTACCGCTGCCGTACGTTTCGTCGTCCAGCAACGCAAAGTAACTTGCTAAGTCGTCATTCCGTGTCTTGGGGTTCTTCACGTTAACAGCCAGTACGTACGTTCCCGAAGCGTTTGCAAATCCAGCCATCTTTACGGAAATCGAGGTCCCCAGAAATACGTACGACTCCTGCGGCGCCCATTTGATGCGCAGCAGCCCCTGTAGCATCGCCGATGCCACACCTTCCAGCGGTTCGATCTGCGATTTGATAGCTACGGAAAAGAATTTTTCGCGGAAATCAAGAGTAATCGCCGCTTCGGCGACATCCAGTTTCTCGGCAACCACCAAATCGGCGGTTCCCATCACCACCGGGCCGTCGGTGACCGTAAGCTTGACGGGTTCCAGGCTCACTGCGGCACTCATCCCCGTGATGGATGCGTTGCCCTGAATGGTACCGCTGAATTTACTATTAGCCGAATTGTAGGTGAACCCGCCGCCTAATTCATTGATCTCGACGACCCCCAACACAATTTTCGCACTGGTGGTAAAGTTGGCGCCAATATCAAATCCGCCGGCCAGCTTCCGGTAGTGGAAATCGACCGTGGCTCCGATTTCCGTGCCGGGAATCGCCAATTCACCACCGCCCTCAATGCCCTCATCGGAAATGCCCACTTTCAAGCCGATGGTAACGATGGGTGCGTTGACCCGCCCGATGATGGTACCGGTTGAAAAGGTGGAACCTCCACCGCTGCCGGGGCGGAAGGTGATGGTCGACGCTTCGAGCTCCACCATCTGCACGCTAAGCTTCAGCCCGCCTTTCACCGCCACATACGGCGAATTGCCCGCCCCGTAACCCACCGATACCGATTCGATGTTCATTTTTGCAAAAGGCAGCGACGCTTCAAAATCCGTAGCGGCCATCAAATCAAATTCCCCGTCAGACCGGATCGCGAAAGATTGTATGTCGATGGCGTTCTGAAACAATTTGTCGAATTCAATCTTCGCACTTCCGGAGACACTGTACACCGATGTGTTGCCTACACGTCCAAAACTCAGTGGCGCATCACCGGGTGTGATGGTGGCTACCTGAAACACATCGATGCCTTGCGAAGGAAATGTAAACTCACCGCCGAACAGGGCGTCGTTGGCCAGCCTGAGGTTTGAAAATTCGATTTCAGACGCTTCCATCGACGGAAGTTCCGTTACCAGCTTCCCACCCAATTTAAAGCCGTTTTCGTTGAACAGCACCGACGAAAGTTGCGCACTGAAATAGCCTATTTTCAGTTGGGGGATATCGTCAGACGCCAATAGCACCTCGGTTACGTCAAACTGTTTGTTGATGCGGAGCGACTCCACCCCGATGGCCATGGCATCGACAGGGCCCCGCTCTGGCGTATACAATGTGCCCGATAGCTCCAAGCCCTGCGAGGTGACCCGGCTGGCTGTCAGGTCTATGTTCACATCAAAGCCGAACAATTTAACGGAAACACTGTCTCCCTGTGCCTTGAGTAGCCGGAAGGCGACTTCCGTAGCAAGCGAGGCATGGTCCGGACGGAATATTTCCAACCCGTAATCAGCAACCTCGATACTGTCCTGGAAACGGATGAATAATTCATCGGCATCGGGGAAACGGATACCACCGGCACCAAAAATGGTCCGGTAATCGAAACTGAGTTCACCCCGGATGGTTCCGAATCCGAGCTGTTGCTGCCTTACTTTGATGGGCTTGTTTTTACCATCGATATCACTCATCACCACGGGTAAATAGCCGAATAGCTTGAAACGGAGATACGTTTCGTCGGTGGTTACCTCGTTGTTTTCCGGTATGGCATTCCCTTCGGTATCAAAGGTCACCTTTACATCCGAGAAAGCGAGTTCGTGCGTTTTATCGTCGGCAAATAATTCTGCTGCCGGCTGGAGATTGACGAATCTACCGCTCCACATCTCGCCATCGCCGCTGGGAACGGCTTCATCCAGTTCGATTTCAAAGCCGAGTAGTGTACTGATGTTTTTCCCGTCACCGGATTTCAGGTCAAAATCCAACTGGATTTCCGTCTGTTGATCGAGTTCTTTGGTTTCGTTGTCGCCTATATATCCGGTTTTCGCCGCGCGGACGGTGTGTTCACCGGCAGGAAGCATGATTTCGTAGCTGCCGCTTTCATCGGTCTGGGACCGGAAAAGGGTGGTTCCTTCAACCGAAATGGTGGCATCGGCAACGGGTGTGCTGGCTGAAGTGACCGTGCCATGTACCCGTACCCCCTCCTCAAGCTGGATGGATACGGTGGTAAGCGTGCCGCTCTCGGGTATATTGACCGATCGCTGTATGGCGTAATACGGTGTACCGGATGCGGGTGTGAACGTAACGGTTGTGTTCCCTCCGAAGCCTTCATAGTCCCACCGGCCGTCGCTATTGGTTATGTGGGTGGTATCAAACAACTGCACAGCCACACCGGCCAGGGGGGTGTTGGTTTCTCCGTCGACAACTTCAAACCGCACTTTGCCCACCCGCCTTTCCAACGGCCCCAGATCGCCGAGGTCTTGTATGTCTTCACCGACCGCAGCCTCGGAATTATAGTTTATACCACTCTCGAATACGCCCTGAAAAGCTGCGGAAGCATTAGCGGTTTGGCTAGTTGAGCTTGCCCAGCCGAACAGCTCGGGCGTGACGGTATAACCTGCTTGCACCGCATGGGTTACCGTGGTGGTGCTTGCCAGGCTTTCCTGGATCAGTACCGGATTACCGGACACTTCCGATGCTGGATTGGCATGGCGCTGCTCTTCGACTTTCACCGGCACTTCCCTGGTGAGGTATCCGTTTTTCTCAATCACCAGCGTATGCGTACCCGGATAATGGCTCGTCTGGAACAGGCCCGAGGCTCCGGTCTCAAAATAAGTGCCGCTACCTTCGAAATGCAATCGGGCGGTGGACACCGGACGCCCATCGGCATCCACCACCCGCCCGACCAGTTGCACGGCATCTGCCTGGATATGGAAGGAGTGGCGTACGACTTCGCCTTTGGATACCGTAAACGAAATATTCCGGTCTTCGGGAATAGTCGGCAAATCCCGGTAAGCCGCCGGAACATGCAACAATTTCAATGAATAGGAGGCTCCTTCCCGCAATATCGGTAAATCGCCCACCAAGAAATTACCGGTACTGTCTGTCGTAACGGTATAGGGGCCATCATAACTCGGTGGTGCCGCTTCTTCGGTTGGGCCGCCGGCAATGGGCAGGAGTTCGGGCACGACCGCACCGGCGTTCGTTCCGTTGCCCGAAACCATGACCACGGGCGGCGTGGAACCACTAGTGGCAGCCATTTCCAAACCGGGTGTATCGTAATAAAGTGTGGGGTTGGTATAGATGCTAACGGTCGCCTCTGCGGCATGGGCGACGACATCTTCCCGGGCGAAATCAACCTGCACCACGGCACCCTTAACAGGCAATGCCTGATCGCCCGCCTGCAGGAGCACTTCTCCGCCCACCTGGGGCGAGACCAGTTCCAATGCATAGGAGAGTGAGGCTTCCAGCACCTGCGAAGGAGCCAGATACGGGTCAGTAATGCGTACAGTAGCGGTATGGTCTGCAAATCCATCGGCGTTTGGCTGGATTTGAACCAGTAACTCATCCTGGAAAAAAAGCTTGCTGATGCCAACAGTCATCGGGCCAGAGCCTGTCTGCCCCGCAGGTATATCTTTAGTGGCCACGGTGGTATATCGTCTTCCGTGAACAGACACTTCTTCCGCGGATGTGTTCTGGTGGTCCCCCTCATAGCGTAAGTAGGGGTATTGGTCTATCGTACTGGCTTTTCGCAGCCAGCGGATACGGGCACCGCCCGCCCTGACAGCCGCCGTATTGCCGTCGGCTCCGGTGATCCGGAGTACCATCCGGTACGTGCGCGCGGTCAGTGTGTGTTGGCCGATAGCAATCGGTTTGGTGCCAAACAGGTCGGCGATACTGATTTCCTGTTCATACCGCTCCAATCCCGGTGCGCTTACCGAAAGGACCATTCGATCATAATCAGCGAGTGCGGCGTAATCCGGGTGCAGAAATGCGATGTTGAATTTCCCTTCGTCGTCCGTTGTCCCACTGGCAATGGTTGCGCTGCCCGTGTTGGACACCGACAGGTTGCCGGCTTTATTCACGCCCCGGATGAGTACCGTGGCGTTTACCAGGGGATAACGGTTGTTTGCCGGGGTGGCATTTGTAGTGTGGTACACGTAATCCAATGACGATGCCGTGTTGGCACTGATCAATTCTGAAGGCGACTTCGACCCCTCAGCCGCCTCAGCCGTGCCCAAGTTAGCGACGTACCCCAAAAGGGCTTGCGGTTGTAAAGTAGGGTCTTGTTGGGCCAAAGCCGTGCTGTTGGCGACCTGTAACGGACTAAAGCCCAGAAAATCGTTTACCAATGTCGTTTGTTGCGTTGCCAAGGCCGGGGGCGTACCCATACCAGGTGTTGCCCCAACCGGCGCCGTATATTGCTCTTCGCCTGCTTTAAATGCCCATAAAAATTGCCCCGAAATCGTATTGGTTGCATTTTCTTTGGCAAAATCAGCGCGTCCCAAACCGGATGCTGTCGTTTGCTCTGCCGTTTCATTGTCGACCGCCGGTTGCATGTAGGTAAACCGGATAACCTCGCTCTTCCCCTCATTCCGGAAAAAAACAGCCTGCTGGGGATCGATGGCCTGTACCATCATGGCGTATTGCCTGCCCGGTGTCAGCTGTGGATGGGCGGGGCCGTAGACCAATGAATTGGTGGATACGGTTTCTTCGAAAAAAGCCGGATACGGGGCCGCATCCATCGCATCGTTTGGATTTCGTCCATCCAATACCTCCACAATCTTCACCTTGTACTGCGTTATCGGCGACGAGCCGGGCGGTGTGCTCCACGACAGGGGAAACACCTGTTGTTCCCCGCCGCCGGCGTTGACCACTTGGTCGTTCATCGGCATCAGTATCCTGGGCGGTTCGGCATTCGTGATGACAATCGACGTACACCCAATGGGCTGCTCGGGGCTGAGCGGTTCATGCGTGTTGTAATCCAATGCACGTACACAGAGCTGATACCTGCCCTCCCGCAAACCAATGCCGCGGGTCAATTCCGCGTAAGTAATGCCTGAATATTCGACATGGTCGCTACTGAACAGATTGGCGATTTCAAAGCCGCTTAAGGTCACCACAGCCCCCGGACTGACCACAATGGGTTGTGGGCTCCGGTAACCCGGCTGGATATGCGCACGGATCCCGTTATCTCCTTCTAGCGTAGCGGTGAGCTGCACCTCGTGGGTTTGCATCGATGTGTTGGTGATCATGACGTGCATCAGGTCCGGACGCGAAGCATACTCACTGATTCGGGATTGGTAAGGAGGGGAAACCTGGACGTTGACATTGATTTGTGCATAAGCGATACTACACAGACACGCCAAAAACGGCACAACCAGCAATAACCTAAATTTGCGTTGTAAATGGTTCTTCATAATCCGAATGTTAGTTGGTAGGCTAATTCACCGCGGGTTTCTGTAAATCGATGGCTGGCACCTGTAATGGCGCTACCGGGATTGTTCTTAACGGCAAAAAAGGATAGCCCGATGGACTGGAGCCTGTCAATCCGGATGTTGACATTGGCCGAACCATTGAAGATCAATGACGTGTTTCCCGCCGTATTCCCTTGCATGATGCTCGCGTTTACGCCGGCCCGCATCCGCTGCTTGGCAAAACTGTAATTTCCACCAAGCGTACCGCCCTTATAGGTGGTGTTTTGGCCGGCGGCGACCATATCGGTATAACTTAAGCTGGTAAATACGGTTAGCATCCGCCTGGGCACCGACACCGTATAATTCAGCATGTATTGCTTGGTCGACACATTCCTGCTGGGGGCATCCGCACCGAAATAGGTGTTGAAATCGCTCATGCCATTGAAGTTGAAGGAAGCGAACACGACATGGCTTAACCGCTCGCCCAATAGTTGGTAACGGGGCATGATGCTCAGGGTCTGGGTGGTTTGTACAATCTTCAGCGAATCGGCCACGACCAGCGTATTTGGCCGCTGGTTATTGGAGTAATTGCTGTAGTTGACATCCAGCCCCAGCCGTTTCGTGATGGTCGCATTGACGCTGGCCGAGCCGATTACCCGCTTACTGGTGGATTGCTTTTGCCGGTTTACGTTGTCGCGCTCGATACCCAGGCTCCCGTTGAAGTGCAGCCGCCCGTCCGGCAGTGAAAACCGGGGGGCAATGGTGTAATTCTCCACATCATTGGCGAAGAAATAAGCACCCATGCTTTTGAATTCGGGATCGACACGGTGATACCCCAACTGGATACCATAGTTATTGGCTATGTACCCCACCCCAACCTTAAGTGCCGTGTACCACTCCGTAGAACCGTTTACGGGATGTATACCTTTAAGTGTGGTCAACAAGGGATCGTCCACATCGTCCAACGTCAATTCCGATTGGATATCCCGGGTATACAGGCTGATAGCCCCGTCGCTTTCCAGCGTAAGCTTGTTAAAGAATGTCAACTTGGTACCGTAGGCCACCACAGTGTTGGCCGCGGGGGTTGCGCGCCGTTGTGGGGCGACATCCATCGGTGGCTGTAACGCACTGGTGCTATCGTCTTTCGCCTTCAGTACATGCAGGTCGAAGAAATTCGAATGCGTACCGTAGCCGAGCTTCGCGGCAAACCCCGTCCGGTCAAACGAAAAAGGAGTGAGCGTCTGCGTCAACGTATCCACTACCGTAGCCCGGTTCAACCGTCCATACATCGCCCCCACCCGCAACTTGCCCGGTGTCAGTTCAACGCCGCCGCCAAGCATCGTGTGTCCGGCGAGCGTATAGGGCGAAAACGTGACGTTCCGGTGCCCACCGTGCACCGTAATCCACTTGTAATGCGGGCTTAGGCCAAACCGGTTGAATGGTTGCCGGAACGATTGTTCCTGTTTGCTGATCGTGAACTGAAACGGGATTTGAACCCCATACACGGTCAACGTAGGGCTCCCGTTCAGGAAATACGTGAACGGATCCCTGCGGTTGGCGATACCCGTGGCATTGTACTGGATACCCCGAAGTTCCATTCCGCCGACTAACCCCACAGGTTTCTGCTGGTTAATGGTTGCTAAATTTTGTGCTACCGCACCGAACGTGCCAATAGCCCAAATTAAACCAATGGAACCGATTTTGATGACCGTCACGTGCTAAAAAGTTTAAAATCGTCGTTATGCGAAATCCTTTAAAAGGCCGCCTTGCGTACGCAAGGCGGCTTATCCGACCAGGCACCATGAAATTTCAAATTGACGAAACGTGTATCATCCCAGCCGGAAGTTTTCGGTATTAGAAATAGCCCCCGCACGTTTTGCTAATCCATGATTTTATAGCCAAACTTCCCTTTCACAGTATGAACTATTCCCGATTCTTGGTCTGCGGTCTGTGCAAGCGTTTGTACCGTTCCCTCGAACGTCCCATATATGCGTTCAATTTGGCGAAGTACCGCCGTTCCTCCTTCCACCACTTTATAGTCGGTTACCTTAACGGTCATATCCTGTTGGATAAACGCGACGCCGTTAGCTTCAACCTCAAAGACCGATACTTCGCCATCGTCGAATGCCACCTTATACGTACCGGTGCCGGGCGGTATGGTGATTCCGCCCCATAGCTTCCGTACCTCACCCAAAGAGTAGCCAAAGACGTTAACAGCACGCCCAATGCCGTCGCCTTGCTCTTCCATGGCCAATGTGTTACTGCCATCCCACTTGAAATCACCTTTTACCACCGGTCCATCAATGGTCGCCTCAAAGTACGTTCCCTTACCGTTCGTTTCTTCTTCGCCTTCCGGCGTGTTGTTGTCTTTGTTGCAGCCGAGCATCAGCAGGCAGCATACCGTCAAAAAATAACTTACGCTCTTCATAATTTCTCCTTTTATCTGTTCGACATATATCCGCTACCCTTACGGCTAAAGCGCGATGTTATACGCTGCGCGGATGCCGATCAGCGATAGCGAACCTCCGGAAGCCGATACACCTTGATACCGCAGACCGAGGTCGATCTTTCCTAATAAATAGCCTACGCCTACCGCATACCCGAAGTTCGTTGTGGATGCATTGAATGCGCCTCCAACAATACTTCCCGCCAATCCGCCAACGCTTACTTTACTACGCACGATGGTCAGTCCTAACTGCCCTTCGCCGTAAAACTGCTCGTTGAACTTGTAGCGGTAGCCCGGCATCAACGGAATCAACGAAGTGGAAGCCTTTACGCCGTCTTCGCCGTCAATCCCTTTGGCGCCGAAACGGATAAAACCCAATGTAAAGGTCACGTCGCTCTCGTCATTGATGCCATACAGCCCCTTGGCCGTCACGCCGAAGCCAAGATTTGCGGCTTCGCCGAAATCACCGATGGGGAGGCCTATTTCCAATCCCGGACTAACGGTAATCTGTCCTTTCTGGGCATGTGCGCTGAATACAACTGCCGCACAAACCACAACTACTGCCAAAACTTTTTTCATGGTTTTTTTACTTTAAGTGATAAATTGAATTTGATAACGACGCAAAAGTAGCCGGTGGCTCCCTACGCCTATTGCTCGCATGTTGCAAATGATGAAACAAATGTTCCAACTAGAAATTCCGTGCGTAAAATATTCTTTTACAGCTTGTTTAGTTGAGTTCAAACTCACCCGTTATTTGATGTGTCCCCAGATTTTGCCCGGTCTGATCTTCTAAATCAAATGCTCCCGAAAAGGTTCCTTTACATTTTTTCATATGCAGCTTATCATACTCAAGGGTGGAAACCTTCACGTCGACAGCCTTCCCGACATAGCTTTCTTCCCTGTTGAACATCAAATCTATTTCATAGTATTCGTCCGTGCCGCTGTCGTGAAAAGGAAGCGTATAATTGCCGGTTTTCGAAGGAAAGGTGAGAGAAAACCGTGATTCGGTCAGTGATTTATATACCGAAAACAAGGCGGCTACCGGTTGCGTGAGGGACTCATCGGCATAGCCTATTAAACCATGTTTCTTGAAACCATTGCCGTCGGTCGCCCTGTACTCAAAATCACCGTTCGTCTCGGGGCCCGAGATTTTGAATTTCACATACGCAGTCACCGCACCTTGTGGGTCTTCGTCGGTTTTTTTGTCGTCGTCCTTGCTACAGCCTGTCATCAAGGCCAACGGCAGCAAAAACAAAAGAAAGAGATGTGTTTTCATGGTTGTAAATTTGTTCTTGAATAATTATCGATAAGCCAAAGGTGGCCACTTCTAGTTCGGTTCTTTTTCTTGCATGTTGCAAATCATAAAACGAATGTGCTGCTATTGCGTCTGTTGTAATTTCCGATTCAGCCTGTTTTGAGCTACCACTACTGCAACCAACGGCAAGCAGGATTAAAATAATTTATCCAGTTTTAGTTTTTCTGTCACTTTCCAGGTCGCTTTGGTGTCCATATCGTAGCCGTTGACACTGACCGCGAAACGGCCTTTGTACAGAAAACTCAATTTTGTTATGTTCGTATTCTTTTCATAAATTTCGGTACCCTGCATGTTTTCGTCGTCCAGTATCTTCAGCGACCGGCTATCGGTATCTTCCGGTGTAATGTGGTCCAGGGTTGAGAACATGGCGAGGACTGTGTTAGAACCTTTCCCTGCTCCATCGGCGATATACACTTCGGTTTTTTTTGTTCCTTCTCCTTTGTAGGTGGCCGTTGCCCCTACAACATTCCGGAAAGCCAGTGCACTTTCTGTGTACGTATCCAGTCTCATCCCGGATAGGTCCTGTGGAAACCATTTCTCCAGGTCTTCTTTGCTGATAGGCTCCGTGTTCCTAAGGTTTAGGGATCGTTTGACCATCCCTTGAACACTTTTGGTTGCCAAGTTCATTTCTTTGTCCTTGCTTGTCTTTTTGTCCTTGCTATCGCAGGCCACCGTTCCTCCCAGGAACAGCAACAGGCTGATGGTATAAATGATGGGTTTCAATGTTTTCATATACTCTCTATTCTTTTGTTAATGCGAGCGCTATTTGCCTGATATTTTATAGTGCGTTAAATTCAAATTCACCTTTTACGGTGTGTGCTTCCTCTTTTTTGATGCCGTCTTCGGTAAATATGTAAACTGCCACACCTTCAAAATTGCCTTTCAGGCGTTTCACGACGACACTTTCGCGATCCACATTCAGACTGGTCATGTTCAGCGATACCGTTTTTGCTTCCAGTTCTCCTTCTTCAAACATGAGCCCCAGATCAAAGTCAAAGGGGTTGTCCTGAATGATTTCGGTCAATTTTTCACTTGCCGGTGCGACTAAAGAAAAGCCTATGCGTTGGCTAAAATCTAATATACCCAGTGCTACTAGATCTCCGCTGCCCTCTGGAAAATGGACAGCCGAAATGGTTACATCGCCAGCGTACTCTTTCTTTTCCATCTGGTAATTGCCGTTAAAGCGAGTACCATGTACAGCAAATTTCACGTAGTTTCTGGGTAGCGTGGGGGTGTCCTCTTCTTTTTTTCCGCAGGAACC
Source organism: Parapedobacter sp. 2B3 (assembly GCF_041925275.1). Classification (NCBI taxonomy): domain Bacteria; kingdom Pseudomonadati; phylum Bacteroidota; class Sphingobacteriia; order Sphingobacteriales; family Sphingobacteriaceae; genus Parapedobacter; species Parapedobacter sp. 2B3. The sequence goes on from NZ_JBHEUZ010000005.1 coordinate 204,319, forward strand.
GAATACCATGAGCAATGCAAAAATAAGTAGGGGAACTGTGGCGGTTTTTTTCACGAGACTAATTTTTATAGCTATCGCCCTATTTTTAATTATTATTTTATGAGTTTGTCCATTGGCAAAGCTTCTATGACTTGCTCCGCTTCGTCCTTACTAAGTCGGGAAGCATCGACACTGATGAGCAGACGGCCTTGATGCACAAATGAATGATGGTAGGAGTAGTCGTTATAAGATTGTATGGCTCGAATACCACCTATCGTGACGATTTCTTCCCCCTTGTTTAGTGGAAGTTTTCCATTTATCGCTTTTTCCACTTGTCCAAACATTCCACCGGCAATCGGTGCGGCAGTAGGTCCTGCTCCATCGGTCACCGTTAGGATGATCTCCTTATCTCCATTATTTATATAGCGACCTGCAATGCCGTTAACACCCGAGCGACTCATAGACCCGGGATGAACACTGTGTAGCGGTAACCCGCCAAGCTCAGCAGGCAACCAAGCTTCGAGTTCTTCCATGGTGAGTGGTGTTAATTCACTCAAATCGGGATGTGTGAATTCTTTGAAAAGTTTTTCGGGCATATCGGTATCCGTATCTTCGCCCTGACTGTGGGATGTACTGTTGTTGCAACCGAGCATCAGCAGGCAGCATACCGTCAGGGCCAAAGGCAGCAAAAACAAAAGAAAGAGATGTGTTTTCATGATTGTAAGTTTGTCGTTTTATTGAATGAACCCTAAAAAGCGCAGATTACTCTCCGCAGTTTCTTTCGGCCCAACCTTCAATTTGCGAATACTCTTCAATTAGCTTTCTCTTTTCTGCATCGGGCAAGTTGGGATTGTCTAATTGCAACTGGATTTGGGTCATCCTCGACAGCGCCGTAAGACAGTCCATTGGCACCGCCTCTTCAAGTTCCTCTATAACCTGATCTATCGAGCATGACATCATCATACTGCCCATTACCAGGTATATGGCTACACATATTTTCCGTTTCATATCGTTATGCTGTTTTATAAAGTTTATCGCACATGGGACCGTTCTCCTCTCCATGTCTCATCTTTCGTCCAGATGCTGTATTCAATTTTAGCGGAATACTACTTGGTCACTCACTAAGCCAACAACCAATACAGTTCTTGGACCACCCGTCTGATAACTGATTTATCTGCCGTTTTGCATCGCAAGCGAACCACATACCGGTTGCCTGTACAAAAGGTCACTTTGCAAAACGGCGATTCGGGCCGGCCGATGCACCGAGGCCCGGCTTCCGCATTGGGACCGGTAACCGCACCGGAAAAATCCATGATGACAATGCGTAAAGCAAGCGTACCCCCTGCCGCATAATCGGCGAGGGCGGCCCGGAACCCGGGTACCTCACATTGCCGTGTTTTCATCAGGCCGGCAAGGACAAGCGGTAATTCCACCAACCGGCCACCAACCTCCGTATGTGCTATCCATTCCATTTCGAAACCGTGCCGCCTATTGCCCCATCGACTGATAATCCGCTTTTTTGATGGTGAGCGCCACTGCCTTCAGTTCGGTACATTCCATGCGGAACTGGTCTTTCTTCTTCTTTTTGGGTATGTACTCCATTTCCATGAACAGCGCTTCTGAACCAAATGGTATCGCGCCGTCGGGCATATGTTTAGCATCCAATAGGCCAGCAATCGACCCTACGGGAGCTTCATCGGTAACCCATATTTTAGCAATACCATCCGCCGTCTCTACCTGATAGCCCTTGCAGGTATAGCCGAGTATTTCTTTACTTCCGATGGCTTCCAACTGCATCTCGTCGGCCGACTCTTCATCCGCGGCTTGCTGTATATACTTTTCAATCAGTTGCTGGTTCCCTTTCATGCGCATGGCCATCTTTTGCTTCCCATTGTCCATGAACACCACCATACCCTGATTTTCCATATCCATCACGGTGATTTGGTTTCCATTGTCGTTCAGCAACTGGCTGCCGAAATAAGGGGCCTCCGGCTCCAGCCAGTACAGCATGTCCATTTCGTCCTTGTGGGAAATAATCTTCATTGTCGCCCGATACGAAAAGGTGTATGCATCTGGAACATCGTCGAGGTTACCGCCCAAAAACGAAGGCAATATTGACTGTTTTTTTGCAGGCTCTTCTTCGGCTTGACTTTCAGCCTTCTTTTTCTTTTTGTCGCCTTTCAACACACCGTCGATGGCCTTGTCCGTGCCTTTGGAAACCTCCTTATCGGTACGATTCAAGATCGTCCGTTCTGCGGCCTTTTCAGCACGCTCGCCTAATTTTTTCAACAACTGCGCGTCTGCCGATATAGACAGAAACACCAGAAGCCCGATGATACCAGTTATCTTTCTCATAACGTCCTTTCGCTTAAATAACCCTCAATGCGTGTTAAACAGCAATACATACATAGTCGGATCGTACCAAGTATCGCGCTGATTTAATACACGTTTTTACTTGGTGTAAAGGTAGTCTCAACCAGCCTGGAGGGTATGCTTCTTATGTTGCAATAGCTAGCACAAATGTTCCCACCGGTATCTTCCCTGGCGGTTTTTTTATAAACATGCGGTATATCAACAGTGTATACCATCAGTTAATGTCAAATGAACCACTGATCTCGTGCACGTCTGCCTCGACCAAGTTATTTCGGTAAAAAAATCCGGTAAACGTGCCTGCTGCGCACTACCGCTAATGTCAAGCGCAGTGATGTTTAATTGTTTTCATAACCTTGCTATAATTTACATTCCAAATGCTGCTCATACAATCTATCTCTTTATACAGGCACTACTTTACTATCGGCCGGCACCATCCCCCATCAATAGCGCACATCCACACGTCCCGAAACCGACGATCGGCTTTCATCATTCGTCAATTCGTATACCTCGCCCTCAAAATCGAAATGAATGTTATCCTCGCTGAGTTTATATATCTTGATAACCCCTTTGTCGAAAACGAGCCTTCGATGTATATTTTTTTCAACGTCCCTTTCAAAATCAAAAAAATTGAGGTCGATTTTTACTTGATCCTGGTGATCTTCAGGCAATGTGTACGTGATGGGGATTTTTTCCAGTACGCCACGCTCGTAGAAGTTCAGGTTGACTTCGAACTGGTCTCCGTCGCCTTTTTTCCGGAATAGCGTTTTTATCGGGTATCCCTCGAAATCAATGCCATCCGCTTCTCGCTCAGCCGCACTGATGGTCCGTGTTTTGCCGTCGACGATAAGTACGATAGCTGCATTGGGGTCGACCTCATTACCATTATCGCCTCGGTCTTTATTGCATGAAACGAGCGTGGAAAGAAACACGGTTACAAAAAAGATAGTTGTTTTGTTCATGATTGTAAGTTTGTAGTTTTATTGAATGAACCCTAAAAACCGCAGTTTACTCTCCACAGTTGCTTTCGGCCCAACCTTCAATTTTTGAAAACTCTTCAATTAGCTTTCTCTTTTCTGCATTGGGCAAGTTGGGACTGTCTAATTGCAACTGGATTTGGGTCATCCTCGACAGCGCCCTAAGACAGTCCGCTGAAGACTTTTTTGAGTTGCATAGCAGGGCTACGGAAGGAAAAAAGGCGAAAAATCGACAAAAAAAAGCAATTTTTTAGCAAATGGAAAAAGTTTAAATCACTTCTTAGATAAATTAATAGGTTACATTCACACTTCCCGAAACTTTAGAGCGGCCTTCTAAATTATTCAATTCATTAACTTCGCCGTCAAAATCGAAACGGATTTTGTTTTCGTTCAGTTCATAAACAGTTATGGTTCCCTTGTCGAAGACGAGCCTCTTTCTCATGTCTTTTTCCACTTTTCTTTCGTAATCAAAAAAATTAAGGCTTGTCTTCCATATTAAATAAGGGTCTTCGGTAAGATCATAGGTTTTGGGTAAATCTCCCAAGTTTTCCTTATCGTCGAAAGCAAAGGCGACATCAAATTCGGGCTTTTCGTTCTTGGCAAGTTTTTTTCTAAACGCATATATTATTGGCGAATCCTCAAAATAAGGAATGTCCTTTTCCAGGTCTTTGGCACTAATGGTTCTTGTTTTGCCATCAACGGTGAATACAATGGCTGCATTCAGGTCGATATTTTCATCAACATCCCCGTCTTTGCTGCACGAAATGAAAGCGATAACGATCGCTGCCACACCTAATTTAAATACATTCATTTTTATATGTTTATCGTTTTTTATATGTTAGTTGACGAATGCCGTAAAGGTAGTGTCGGGCCTACCGTTCCGTATACCGCATATGTTGCAAATCCTGACACACATGTTCCAACGATGTTTTTAGCCCCTTTAAAAGTCAATACGCTACATCAACGCGTATGTTCTCCATGCCGTGTTGCTTGGCCAGCGCCTCCAGTTCTGGATTTTCCGTGCCCGGATTGAAGATGATGCGCTTCGGGCCGGTTTCAAGCTTCACTCAAATCTACCGTCCGGCCATTGGCCAAAGTAAGCGTAGCATGGTTACCTCTTGGCAGCACTTCTGTTGCAACACATGTCTGTTCTTTGCTGTTTCGTACTTTCTCAAAAAAGAAATGCCCCACTGCCATCGTGACGAGTACAGCAGCCGCATGGAGAAACCACTTGACAATTCGGTGAACAGCCAATCTACGCGGATGGTGGTGGCGTTGTTTATGCCGATGGATGTAGTCTCATACGATTTCCCTTTCACGATCATCCAACGGAAACTCTTCTCCTGATCGCTTACTACACTTCTTTGGGCATATTCGCCTTTTTCTGTAGGTATTCATGGGGTGTACAACCCTTTTGCTCCTTAAAACACTTATTGAAGTAAGACACCGTACTGAAACCTACGTGATAGGCAATTTCGGCTACGGTATTTTTATGGCCGCCAGCGAGCATCTCACTGGCGAGGTTGATGCGCTGTGCGCGAATGAATGCCGTTGTCGACGTGCCGAACACGGCGTGCAGCTTCCTGTGCAATTGTGTACGGCTCATATTCATATGTGCTGCCAATCGTTCTGCGGTCAATTCCGGGTCTGCGATATGGTCGTCACAAACCGCCTTCAGCTGCTCCAAGAAATGATGTTCCGCCGGAGTGACGGCTAACGATGGGTTGATGGAAAACGACTCGCTATAATATTGTTTAAAGCGCTCCCGATCGTTCAGCAGGTTTCGGATTTTGAGCCGTAAAACACCAGGTTTAAACGGTTTGGTTAGGTACGTGTCTGCACCGGTTTCATAACCTTCCAACACGAACGATTCACCGACACGCGCTGTCAGCATCAGCACCGGGATGTGGGAAGTCATCACGTTCGTTTTCAATAATCGGCACAGCTCAATGCCATCCATTATAGGCATCAAGATATCCGTTATAACAACGTCTGGCAGGGTTTGAAGGGCTATTTCCAGCCCTTCTTTCCCATTGCACGCCGTGAGCACTTCATATTGCTGATGAAACAGTGATGCCGTAAATAAACGGATGTCATCATCGTCTTCGACAATCAGCACCGTTACGCGATTCGCTGCGTTATTTAGATATTCGCCAACCGTCACTGCATCTGTTTTTGGGTCGATATACACGCATTCATCTGTTTTGAACGCTTCCTGTTCAACGGGCAAGGCCACGGTAAAGCGGATGCGGTGGCCGCCCAGTTGCTGCACGTTTACATTCCCTTTGGCCAAATCGACCAGTTCCTTAACCAGCGCCAACCCCACCCCAACGCCAGCAGCGGCCTCGTTTTCCTGATAGAACCGTGTAAACAACTGATTCAAGTCGGTAACAAGCTGTTGCTTGGCCACATTGGTTACCGACAGCTTTGCATAACCACCTTCCTCCAGGGCTTCCACCACGATGGTGCTACCGCCAACGGCATACTTCGTGGCATTAGACAACAGGTTCGCACCCACTTTTTCCAATACGTCGGGATCAAACCACACGTCATCCAGCCCCGAAATGGTGGCGTCGATACGAATATCGCGGGTATTGGCTTGATATTGGAAAGCGCCAACAAGCTGTTTCCATATCACGGCCATATTTCCCCGGCTTACCTGCAACATGCGTTGGCCGGATTCAACAACGGACAGGTCGAGCATTTGATTGACCAATTCCAACAAACGGTCCGTATTCGTTTTCACCAATAGCAATTCTCGCTGGTCTTCCTTCGCTAACCCCGGTTTGGCCAATTGGTTGTCTATCGGCCCGGAAATCAGTGTCAGTGGCGTCCGTATTTCATGTGAAATATTGGTGTACAAATGGGTTTTTAAAGCGTCCAACTTTTGTATTTTTTCCTTTTCGAGCTCGATTTGGTTAAACTTATATCCCAGTCCCAGGGAAAAACAGATCATTTCCAAAAAAATACCCAATTGCGAGGCATTGACCGGATAGAATCCCCATAATGTATTGGAATAAATCCCTTCGTGGAATTCAACTGCTGCCGAGGCGTTCAACCCTACGGCCGTGAAGCTGATCAGGAACAGGTTGCTGGCCAACACGTAATAACGCAAGGCCGACTTGATGACCAAGAATGCCCGGATTACCGAATATACCGCGTACAGATGCACAACGGTAAATACGGGTCTGAGGTACACCCGTATTGTTTCCACATCGCCTGAAATCAACAGATAGCCTGCCACTAAGGCGGTGATGACGTACATTGTTTTCGAAAAAAGTGATACTTCGCGCGAAAATTGTTTACTGTATTTATTGATTTCAGCGAATGTGTTGATGAAATCGATGTAAATACCGGTAATAAAGAAAAGCAGCGGCGCCGTGAAGTAAAAAGCACCGTCTTCATCATCGACCACCCATCCTGTTTCGAAAACCTGGTCAATTCGTACAACGAAATACCCCGCGAATAGCATGAGGTAAATTCCATACAGCAAATAATCCTTTTTCTTTGCCTGCACGTACACTAACAGCATGTACACCCCCATGGCAAGGTATGTACCCTGAAAAATGAATGTGGTCAGGATGGCTGTAATTACCGAAGGATGATCCTGTATGAATTGGTCCATATGCGAGGCCCTAAAAATCTAATAACCGCCTTTGCGGCGAAAGTACTCCCTCTATCATCCGGAAGACGATTTATATGTTCCAACTTCTACCACAAATGTTGCGGCACGCGTTTTGCTTTAACCAGCAAGGCCGTTTACGAAGTCATTCGGCGCACACCCCATCTGCTCCTTAAAGCATTTATTGAAATACGACACCGTACCGAACCCCACCTCGTAAGCAATCTCTGCCACCGTAAGTTCCGATTTGGTCAGTAGCTCACAGGCCAGTTTGACGCGTTGCGTACGGATAAAGGCGGTGGTAGACAATCCGAATACTGCGTGCAGTTTCCGGTGCAGCTGGGTGCGGCTCATGTTCATGAGTTCCGCGAGGTTCTCCGCCGTCAGTTCCGCATCGGTGATGTGGGTTTCACACGCCGTTTTTAACCGGCCAAGGAATGTCGACTCGGCCGATGTCGCCGCGAGCTCCGGTTGGATGGTGAATGTCTGGGAAAAGCGCTGCTGCAACTGGTCGCGGTAGGCCAGCAGGTTACGGATACGCAGCTTCAATATTTCCGTGCGGAACGGCTTGGCAATGTACCCATCGGCTCCGGTTTCGAGGCCGTCGGCCTCATCCGCTTCAGATGACTTGGCCGTTAATAGGATCACAGGGATATGGCTGGTCTCCTCGGCCGCCTTCAGTTTGCCGCACAGCACCGTACCGGTCATTACCGGCATCATCACATCGCTGACCACCATGTCCGGTATCTCGCGGGTAGCAATCGCCAGCCCCGCTTTTCCGTCTTTTGCCTCCAGCACCGTATAGTCAACGCCCAGTATCGACCGGATGAAGACACGCATGTCCTCGTCGTCATCAACCACCAATATCCGCGGTTTACTTCGCCCCGCAACATCCGCGTGGTTTACCAACGGGCTGGTTCCTTCCGCATCGGTCAGTCCCGCGCCGGGTACATCTACTACGGATAGCAATTCTTCATCACGGAAGGCGATGCGCTCCACGGGCAATTCCACGGCAAACTGAACCTCGTCCGGCTGCGGCCGTACAACGTATACCCGTCCGTGTGCCAGCAGGGCCAGCTCCCGCACCAAGGCCAGCCCAACCCCCAGACCTCCGCTGTTCTCCCGGACCTGGTAATACCACTCGAAGAGTTTTTTCAGCTCCGCATCGGTCAGTGCATGGTTGGTGTTGCGGACAGCCATCTTCACGTACGCCCCGCTCCGGGTCGCCTCAAAGTGAACAATGCCCAATTCCGGCGTATATTTCACGGCATTTTCCAATAGGTTGGTGGCAATTTTCTCCACCACATCCCGGTCAAACCATACATTCGTGAGGTCGGCGATACGGCAGGAAAACGCCAACTCTTTTTTCTCCATTTTAAATGCATAGGCATCGGCCAACTGCTGCAGTAATATGGAAAGATTACCCTCGGCAACCGCCAGGCTCACGTGTCCCTTTTCCAGCTTCGATAAGTCCATCATTTGGCCAACCAAACGGAGTAACCGGTTAGCACTCCGTTTAATCAGGCCCAGTTCCAGCTGGTCCTGGTCGGTCGTCCCCCCCCTGCTAAGCTGACGCTCCACCGGTCCGCTGATCAAGGTCAATGGCGTACGGAATTCGTGCGCGATGTTGTTATACAGCTTCGTCCGCAGCTCGTTCAGGTGTTTGAGCCGCCGTTTCTCCTGCGACTCAAGCCGGAGTCGAAGCTGGATCTGCCAGCGCCATTTGAAGTAGCGGTAAATCGCTAAGATAACCGCCGCGGCAAACAGCAGGTATAGCAACCATGCCAGATCGGAGCGGTACCACGGTTTCCGGATGGTGAAGGTGTACGTTTGGGGGAAAGTATTCCATACGCCGTCATAGTTGCTCGATATCACTTGGAAGGTATACTGTCCGGGCGGCAGATTGGCATACTGCGCGGTATTGCCGTTGCCGGCCGCCGACCAATCGGCATCGTACCCCTCCAGCTTGTAACGGAACAGGTTGCGTTCGGGCTGCGAGAAATGCAGTGCCGAAAAAGTGAACAGGAAGGTGTTTTCATTCGCACTGAATGCCTGTCCATCGACCAATGGGACCGGCTTACCAAACAGTGTTAACTGTGAAATCACCGTACGGGGTTTTACCGGGTTAACGGACAGTGCGCGCGGGTCGAACCAATTGAGGCCCCGGATGCCACCGAAATATAGGGTGCCGTGGCGATCCTTGAAATACGCGCCGGTATTGAACTCCTGCGACTGCAGGCCGTCGTAATTGCTGAAGTTACTGATTTCGGATGTCGACACACGAAGCCGATTGATGCCACGGTTGGTACTGAGCCAAAGGTTACCATCATCGTCGGGCAATATGCCGTATACCACATCATTCGAAAGGCCATTCCCCGTATCGTAGGTTGTCAAATGCCCGCTGTCTACAGCGTAACACTTCAATCCACTGCCATTGGTACCGATCCAAAGTTTACGCGCGTCGGTTTGGTAATATAACGATTTGATTTTGTCGATACCGTCGACGATGACCCGTTCTACGCTCCCGGTTTCGACGACCAACCGAAAAAGCCCCAGCTCGTCTGTTCCGATCCACAGCACACCGGGCTCGCCCTCAACCATTGCCCGCACGTTCTGTAATGGCCAATGGTGGTCGTCGGATAGGTATTCAGCTTTCACTCCGTGGTGGGAATCGAACCAAACCACACCATGGTTTCGCGTTCCCAACCACACCCGGCCCTGCGAATCGCGCAGCATGCTCCATATGGTGTTCGCTTCCAGTCGTGGGTGGGTTTGTGGTCCAAAAGTGGTAATGTGTCCCTGTTGGTTTCGTATGCACAAGCCGTTTCCCTGCGTGCCAATCCAAAGCCTTTGGTCATCGGCGAGCAAACTCATGATCCGGTTGGACGGAAGGCCCGAGTTGGTTGTCGTATACGTATAGACCCGTTCTTCCTGTTGGTTGATGACCGTCAGTCCGTTGCCGGAAGTCCCCACCCAGATATTCCCGCCATCATCTGTTGAAATGGAACGGACCACGTCGACATACTTGTCCTCGGGCAAGTGGGCATCGAGCAAGCCGTTGAATTTAAACAAATGCTCATCATAATAGCTTACCCCACCTCCGTCGGTACCAAACCACATCGTCCCGGAGTGATCCCTGAACAAACAAAGGATGTCGTTGTAGCTGATCGATTGCGGGTTGTGCTTGCGGTAAGTGAACTGCTGGATGGTACGGTTGCCGAAGTCGACGAGGTACAGGCCTTTTCCATAGGTAGCCACCCATAGCCGGCCTTGCCCTTCATAACAAATGTCTTCCACCGTCAAATCGGTTGGCAACTTCTCTTCTTCTGTTTCGCCCAGTCCATCGAACGACTCCCACCGTTGCTGCTCGTTGTTGAATACGAATACTCCATTTCGATAACTGCCGGCAAACAACGCGTTGCCATCGGGCGATACGGTCAAGGAACTGAAGCTGACACCGTCGGGCGCATCCATGCGTTCATACCCATCGTCCGTCACCGACACAACACCCATCGCTGTGGCCACCAACAGCTGTTGTCCAAAAGACAGGAAGTCGTACACGGCATGCGTACGGTCGGCCGGGTCAAATACCTGTACGGTATCGGCGTCGGCATGGTCAATGCGGTATAGCCCGTTATCGTAGGTGCCAATGTAGAAATCGAAGCCCCGGGCTTGGTATACCGTACTGACGTTTTTGAACGCCGAAACAGGCTCAAAACGGTTGCTTTCCGCATCGAAACGCTTCAACCTTCCTTGCATTGCCACAATCCACAAACCACCTTCCCGGTCCACATACACTTTTCCCAGCCGACTGTAGCTCTGCCGGGTGACGTCTTCAAACAGTTCTTGATAATAGGTAAACGTACGGCCGTCGTACCGGTTGAGGCCATCTTGTGTAGCGAGCCACAGGTAACCGGTCGTATCCTGCGCCATACTGATAACGCTGCTTTGCGACAGCCCATGCGCTACCGTCAGGTTACTGAAAGAAACTTGCTGCGGTACCTGCTGTGCAGGCGTAGGGTGAGAAGCCGCTACCCCAATAACGACACTGGTTATGAAACGGAAGGTGTGATACACAACTCAAAGATGGGTCACGTCATGCTGGATGGCAACCCTTTTTGTACGAATGCGCTTGATTGCTGTACCAACGGTGCGCCTCGGCCTGTAAACGGCGAAAACGCTACCATATAACGACCGAATTGCTTACCTTCGTTCGTGATGACACTAACCGCATTGATCCAATCGTTTTCTATGCAACAATCCGGTATTTGGTATGAGGAAAACCTTCCTCCCTTTCTCGTGGAATTCCCCGGTACGGCCAAGCTCACATTCTTCGGTTGGCATGTGGTGGTAGTCTACTTGCTGGTCGCCATTATTTTGGCGCAGATTGTCTATCACAACAACCGCAATACGCTATACCGTTATTACCAGCTCTATGCGGGTCTGCTGCTGGTCTTCATCCTCACCCGTAATTCCTATGGGGTGGGTTTCTTCGAGCGGTTCGGTACGGTGCCTATCCGTGCGTTCGGGTTCTTAATTCAGGTTTTCTACCTCTGTATTTACTTCCGCTTCGGCATGCTGTTCCTTAAACTGGATAAACACGCCCCGGTATTTACAAAGCGGGTATTCACCTATACCGCCGTTACCGCTATCCTTGGCGCGGTGTTCTTTGGGCTGATGTTCGCCGGGCTGATACCCTATACTTATGGGGAGCCGTTCTTCTACTACCTCTTTCTGCCGGTGCACGTGTCATTGGCCGGGCTAATCATCTACAAATCGGTCAAGAGCCCCGAGCCCCACATGCAATACTTCCTGTGGGGCTCACTCTTCTATATTACATTTGCCTTAATCTCCACGTTCGCGCTCACCATGCCGACTCCCTTCGCCTGGTTCGGTATCCAGCCCATCGTGTATTTTTTTATCGCCATTGTGGTCGAATGTACGCTTTTTGCCGTCGGACTGGGCAAACAGATCAACGACCATTTACAGGAGAAGCGCGAGTTACAAGCCCTGCTTCGCGAAACGGAGCGCGAAATGGAAATCAAGATCCTACGCGGGCAGCTCAACTCGCATTTCGTATTTAATGTATTGAACTCTATCAAAGCCTTCATCATCGAGAAGGAGGTGGAAGAAGCCACGGACTACTTGGGAAAATTTTCGAAGTTCATGCGGGGCATCCTGGAAGGCAGCAGCCAGGAGACCAATTCGCTCCGGGAAGAGCTAAAAACGGTACTGCTTTACGCCGACATCGAAAACATGCGCCTTTCCAACACCGTTACCATCACGAGTGAAATCGACGAACGGGTGGACTTGGACATGTTCCATCTGCCCGCAATGGCGTTGCAACCGTTTGTCGAAAACGCCATCTGGCACGGGCTCAACAAATCCGCACAGTCCGATAAAAACCTATGGATAAGCGTGGCAAAAACGCAGTACGGTGTACTTGTGACCGTCGAGGACAACGGTCTTGGCTACGCCAATACACAGGCGGCCGAGACCAAGGTGTTTGCCAAATCGTATGGCCTGCGCATCGTGCGCGAACAACTAAAGCGCTTCAACGCCGGCCACAGCCAACAGCTCGGCTTCGAAATCAGCGACCGCCCTGGCGGTGGAACTTGTGTAGCGTTTACCATCACTGAAAATACGTTAGGATAATTATATTTGTGACATGCCTACACTCCAATGTATCCTGATAGATGACGAATCCAAGGCGATTACGGCCTTGGCCTACGAAATCCAGCGCATAGCGCTGCCCGAAACGGAGCTACTCGCGTCGTTCACCCGGGCCCAGGATGCACGGGATTACCTATCGTCTCCTGCGGGCACCAGGGTTGACGTCGTTTTCCTCGATATCGAGATGCCCGACCTGGACGGTTTCACTTTTCTGGATGCTTTTCCGGAGCGTACCTTTGATGTAATCTTCACCACGGCGCATAGCCAATATGCCATCGAAGCCATCCGGAAAGGTACCTTTGATTACTTGGTCAAACCCATCGACCGCGACGAACTACGGTCCGCGCTGGAGCGGCTGGCCACGCGGCGGGGGCACAGTGGCGCAACCGAACAATCCGCGCTGCCGGACACGCCGCCAATCAGAGCGAGCGACCCACGCATTCGGTTTGAGGTTGACCGGAAAATCCTGTTCGTTGAGCCGGATGACATCATATACTGCGAAAGTGATGGCAACTACTGCCGCATTTACCTCGAAAGCGGGAAAACCCTCTTCCTCACCCGGCAATTGAAAGCCGTCGGCCTACAGTTACCACAAGACCAGTTTCTCCGTGCGCACAAAAGCTACATCGTAAACCTCCATAAAATCAAGGAATACCACCGCGTGGAACATTACCTACTCCTCAGCAATGGCAAACATATCCCGGTGTCGAAGCAACTGCATACACATGTTGTGAATCTTTGGGGCAGCACCGGGGCTACCCCCTGACATCACCACGCTACAGTCGCTGTAGTGCCATAACGAACGCAATACCAAATACGGCCGCCGAGAGGAAAAATGTCCAGTCGCGGCGGTTTACTGCAAAAATGCCGGTAGCAACAAATGATACCAACAGTACAAAAAACACAATAACCAGCTGGCCGAGTTCCAGCCCCAGGTTAAATGCAAAAAGTGGCCCGGCGATGCTGCTCTCCTTGCCCAATAGCGACCGGAGGTAATTAGAAAACCCAAGCCCGTGGATAAGGCCGAAAAATAAGGCATAACTATAACTAAGCCAGTCGGTCCGCGTGTGCCGCCGGCGTCGCTTCGCCACATTGCTGAATGCGGTGACCAGGATGGTTACCGGAATGAGGAACTCAATCAACACGGTATCAACGCGGATGAGGTTGAATACGCTCAACGCCAACGTGAGTGAGTGCCCTATCGTGAATGCGGTGACCAGTATAATAACCTTACGCCAATCCTTAATAAAATAGGTACAACACAATGCGATGACAAAAAGAATGTGGTCATAGCCCGAAAGGTCCAAGATGTGCTGCAAGCCCAACGCAAAATAAATCCCAAAATCTTGCATGATCGTTGTTTTGTGCCTATGTTTTCCCTACAAGCCGCTTTTTCACTGGTAGCGGAGCTTGCCGTAAATTGTCCTTCATACGTAAAGCAATGATATTGCGTATAAACGAGAATTTAGCTAAGTTCGTAGCAATATTACGTTTATTGCTGCGAAAACACAATCAATAGCCATAAAAAATAACGGCCCGCAGCGCTCAATAGTATCAAACACGCGATGATAAACAGCATCCTCAACGCGCTTTTATTGGTTTTGCACCCATTTTACGTGAGTATTACATCCGTAGATTACAATGCGCAAGCGCACCGTGTGGAGATAAGCTCCCGGATTTTTTATGACGACTTAGAAGCCGCCCTTAAAGATGGGCGCAACCTGAAAATAGACCTTATCAATCCAGCAGATAAATCAGCGACAGACAGCCTGCTTTCCACCTATTTTGGCAATCATTTGCGGTTTTCGGTGAATGGCAAACCTGTATCGGTGCGCTACGTGGGTTATCAAATCGACGAGGATGTAGCTTGGTGCTTTCTGGAGGTAGTAAACATCGATCATGTGGAGCAGCTACGCATAGATAACCGTATCCTTTTCGACCATTTTCCTAAACAGAGCAATATCCTGCACGCGACCGTTTACGGCAAACGGCAAAGCACCAAACTGGATAATCCCGAACAAACAGCTGTTTTTGAATGGTGATGCCGATGGAACACGGAATACGCGGATTTCACGGATAACCGCAGATTCCGTACGATTTACAGACCGTCCCCTACCGATCATTCGTCACCGCCCACCGACCAATCGCCGTCGAAAAGGCTCCCCAACATATCGGCAAATGCCACTCCACCATCGAGATAGTTCTTGTTGAGCTGTGAATATTCGGCCAGCGCGTGGAGCACGAACTCCATGAGCAGCACCTTTTGGCTTTCCATAAGCTTGGGGTGCAGTTTTTTAACGAGGGCGTATAGGCCGGGCACTTGTGTCATGGCTTTTTTATACTGGCTATCCGACAGGTTGTCTGTTAGCTCCAGTCTATTTCCAGCTGTAAACCAGTCGATGATGGGCGCATAGGGGTTTTCAGCCTTCCCTTTCTTGGCCTTCTCCGGATGAGGGAAATACGGCGTAAATAGCGTCTTTATAGCTCCACCAATCAGGCGGTGTGCTACGTGGACAGGACCTTCCAATTCGCCTTCGTACACCAGTTCGATCTTACCGGTAATCGCCGGAATAACGCCGACGAAATCCGATATACGAGCTACGGTAGCCTGTTGGCCGGAAACCAGCATCCGCCGCTCGGCAGCACTCACCAAGTTTTCGTATGCTGAAATAGTCAGTCGGGCAGATACACCCGACTTCTGGTCAATGTACTCACTCTCCCGCGCCTCAAAAGCCACTTGCTCCACCAGGTCCTTCAAGAGTCCATCAACCTCAATGGCCGACTGTTGCTCGGGCGTGAGGCGGGCTTCCTGAAAGGTGATTTTACGCGATATATCAATGGTTTTTGGATAGTGGGTCAGTATCTGGCTTTCAATACGGTCTTTGAGCGGCGTGACAATCGCTCCACGATTGGTGTAGTCTTCGGGGTTGGCGGTAAATACAAACTGGATATCGAGTGGTAGCCGCAGTTTGAACCCCCGAATTTGGATGTCTTTCTCCTGCAGCATGTTGAAAAGGGCAACTTGTATCCGCGCCTGAAGGTCGGGGAGCTCATTGATGACGAAAATACCGCGGTGGGCACGGGGAATCAAGCCGAAGTGGATAACCCGTTCATCGTTATAAGTAAGTTTCAACGTGGCCGCTTTGATGGGGTCAACGTCGCCGACCAGATCGGCCACGGTTACATCGGGCGTAGCCAGCTTTTCGGTGTACCGTTCGGACCGATGCAACCAGGCAATCGGCGTATTGTCACCCTTTGCTTGGATTTCGTTGCGAGCGTACCACGAAATGGGATTTAGGGGATCATCAAACAATTCGCTTCCGGCCACATACGGCACGTATTCGTCAAGCAGCGAAACCATCAGCCTTGCAATCCGGGTTTTGGCTTGCCCGCGCAACCCCAGCAAGAGGATGTTGTGGCGCGATAAAATGGCAGTCTGCAACTCGGGAATAACCGTCTCATCGTACCCTACAATACCCTCGAATCCGGCATCATGTTCCTGCAACCGCTTAATCAAATTGGCCCGCAGCTCGTCTTTTACGCTACGGTCCTTGTATCCCGATTTTTTGAGTTCGCCTAATGTGTGGATGTTATTCATTTATGCTGTTTTGCTTCTTTGCTATTTGCTATTTGCTCTTATGTTTTCCCTCCCTACACTACCACTGTTTTGCTGGTCCCACAAACACGGCCTAGGGTACGCAGTACCCAGTCGTGGTGGGGAGCCAGCAAAACCATTACCTCACCGTCCGCCGCCTATTACGCACATAATCCTCAAAGATATACTCCCCCAAGCCTTGGAGGGAGCTGTAAAACGCCTTCCCACCATTCGTTTCGGTAAACTGGCGGACGAATTGCTGCAGGTAAGGATCACGCGCGATCATGAACGTCGTGATGGGGATGTTGAGCCGCTTACATTGCGCGGCCATGTTCAGTGTTTTGTTAACAACCTTACGGTCCAGGCCCACACTGTTTTTATAATAGCGGCCGTTCTCTTTCAGACAGGTCGGCTTACCATCCGTAATCATAAAAATCTGTTTGTTGTGTGTTTTGCGTCTGCGCAGCAAATCCGTTGCCAGTTCCAATCCGGCCAGCGTATTGGTATGATAGGGGCCTACCTGCAGATAGGGAAGGTCCTTGATGCTGATAGGCCACGCATCGTTGCCAAATACCACGATATCCAATGTATCTTTCGGGTAGCGCGTTCGGATGAGCTCAGCCAACGCCATGGCCACCTTCTTGGCCGGCGTGATGCGGTCTTCGCCATAAAGGATCATGCTATGCGATATATCGATCATTAGCACGGTCGACGTCAGGGTTTTGTAGTCACGTTCCTCTACTTCGAGATCACGCTCGGTGAGCATGAAATTACCAATGCCATGGTTTACCTGCGCATTGTGGATAGAGGTGGTCATATCAATCTGGTCAAGGCTGTCCCCGTATTGAAACTCGCGCCGGTCCGCATTTTTCTCCTCGCCCAAGCCCGATAGGTTGCTGTTGTGATTGCCACGGCCGCTTTTACGCAATTTTCCGAAAATCTCTTCCAAGGCCGACTGGCGGATGGCTTGCTCACTTTTTGCAGTAATCCGTACCTCACCCGTGCCTGGGTCGTCACTGAGGTAGCCCTTGTCTTTGAGTTCCTGGATAAAATCGCCGATGCCGTAGCCGTCATCCGTGAGCCCGTATTGCCTATCCAGCTCATTGAGCCATGCCAATGCTTCCGCCGCATCGCCAGCCGTATATTGCAGCAACTGCATGAAAAGCTTCAACAGTTCGTCGAAGCCGCCTCTAGGCAACGTGTTCGGTATATATTTCGAAAAATGATAGCCGCGCATTGTGCTGTAATTCCTTTCCGTCGATTCGACAGGCTGCCCCAATTTGGAACAGCTCGTCTAAGGTAGTTGTTTTTCCGCGACTGGTAGGGCCCGCTGGCCGCTTTTTTACATTACGCTTATGTAAACTTGGCCGCAGCCGAAACAAAAGTATACCAATCGATTTATCCTTGCTATCTTTGTTCCCGAACCGGAGCCTGTCTAAGGACGGGTTCACAGGATCGT
Source organism: Parapedobacter sp. 2B3 (assembly GCF_041925275.1). Classification (NCBI taxonomy): domain Bacteria; kingdom Pseudomonadati; phylum Bacteroidota; class Sphingobacteriia; order Sphingobacteriales; family Sphingobacteriaceae; genus Parapedobacter; species Parapedobacter sp. 2B3. The sequence goes on from NZ_JBHEUZ010000005.1 coordinate 221,994, forward strand.
GGTGCTGCCGGCATCATTGGATAAATGGAAAGAAAACAATCAAATGAACGATATGACTAGAGTGGTTATTACCGGAATGGGTGCCGTTACGCCGCTGGGAAACGATGTAAAGGCGTTTTGGCAGCATGCGGTCGACGGCGTGAGCGGGGCTGGTGTAATTACGCGGTTCGATGCCAGTCAGTTCCGCACCCAGATTGCATGTGAGGTGAAGGGATTCGCTCCGGAAAAGTACCTGGATAGGAACGAGATAAAACGCAGCGATCTTTTTACCCAATATGGGCTATATGCTGCTTCAGAAGCGATGGAAGATGCCGGATTGGACCTATCCACCATGGACCCGTTTGATGTGGGTGTCATTTGGGGCGTGGGCCAAGGAGGCATGGAAACGTTCGAACATGAAGTTACGCAATACGTGGAGGGCCAGTACGTTCCCCGTTTCAGCCCGTTTTTCGTTCCGCGCCTCATCATCAATATGGCCTCGGGTCTCATTTCGATGAAATATGGATTGCAGGGCATCAATTATACCACGGTTTCCGCCTGTGCCACAGCCAATACGGCCATCATGGATGCCTTTAACTACATCCGGATGGGCAAGGCCAAAGCATTTATCACAGGGGGGTCTGAGGCACCCATCACCCCCGCTTCCATCGGCGGGTTTTCGGCAATGAAAGCGATGTCTTCGCGTAACGACGATCCGCAGCATGCCAGCCGCCCGTTTGATGCCGACCGGGATGGGTTTGTGATGGGGGAGGGATCCGGGGCGTTGCTGCTGGAAGAGTATGAGCATGCAAAAAAGCGCGGCGCCCATATTTATGCCGAAGTAGTAGGTGCGGCCATGACCGCCGATGCATACCACCTCACGGCTCCCCATCCTGAAGGGCGTGGTGCTTCGAAGGCAATGGAGCTCGCGTTGAAAGAAGCAAAGATCAATGCGACGGACGTGGACTACCTCAACCCACATGCCACGTCCACGCCCGTTGGCGACATCAGCGAGCTGAACGCGGTGAGTAAGGCGTTCAGAAATACCGAAAACCTCAGTATCAGCGGCACGAAATCCATGACGGGCCACCTACTCGGTGCCGCCGGAGCCATTGAGGCTATCCTGGCGGTGAAGGCCATCAATCATCAGGTGGTGCCCCCAACAATCAATACCGTTACATTGGACGGGGCTATCCCGCAGGGCATGCATATCGTGGTCGGGGAAGCGCTTGAACGAAAGGTCAACATTGCGATGAGCAATGCGTTCGGTTTCGGGGGACATAACGCCACCGTTGTGTTCCGCGGGGTCTAGTCGCCCTCATCCAGCCGATTGCCGCCGATCTGCTTGCTCGCGCGGGCGCCGAGTTTTTTGAGTTTTTCCACTTTACGGATCACGTTTCCGGGACCCGTTCCAAGTTTTTTGGTGGCGTCTTCATGCGCGCGTACGGCCCTGTTGAGCTGTTCGCCCACCTTATCCATCTCTTGCAGGAAGCCTACGAACTTATCATACAGCGCCCCTGCCTCTTGGGCTATTTCAAGCACATTGCGCGTTTGCCGCTCCTGTTTCCACATGCTGGCGATGGTACGCAAGGTGGCCAGCAGGGTGGATGGACTTACGATGACCACCCTGCGGTCCCATGCATCGCTGAACAGGTCGGCCTTGTAAGTAATGGACATACTGAGCGCCGATTCGATGGGCATGAACAGCAATACGAAATCGGGCGAATTGATTTGGTAGAGGTCATGGTAGTTCTTGGCCGATAACCCTTTCACGTGGTTCTCCACGGACTGTACATGCTGCTTGGCAGCAAGCTCACGCTCCTCGTCCGTATCGGCGTTGACCCAACGTTCGTAAGCCACCAGCGAAACCTTGGCATCGACCACAAGGTGCTTCTCATCGGGTAGGTCAATGATGGCGTCGGGCTGTAGGCGCCGCCCGTCTTCATCCGTCATCGAGGCCTGCAGGCGGTATTCGCGGTCCTTCACCAATCCCGAGCGCTCCAGTACCCGTTCAAGAATCACCTCGCCCCAGTTGCCCTGCTTCTTGCTGTCGCCGCGCAACGCACGTGTCAGGCTGTTGGCTTCGTCTTTGATGCGTAGGCTCTGTTCCATCAACTGCTGCACCACCCCCTTCAGGGAGTTGCGCTCAGCGGCTTCATGCTGATAGGTCTTTTCTACCTTCTCTTCAAACGTCTTGATTTTGTCTTTGAGTGGCGTTAGTATTTGGTCGAGTGACTTACTATTAATTTCAGTAAATTTTTGGGTCTTCTCTTCGAGAATCTTGTTAGCGATGACCTGGAACTCCGTATTGAACTGTTTTTTGATAGCCTCGATCTCTTCTTTCTGCGCTTCGAGCTGCTGCTGCTGCGATTGGTAATACGCGCGCCCGCTTTCGATCGACTTATCCGCCTCTGCCAATTGCTGTCGTGTCTGCTGCAGTTCATCCCGCAGGCGCTGCTGCTCTTCTTTGAACAGGGCCGTCACGCGGTCTTTTTCGGCGACTACGCTCTCGGCTTGCTGCTGTGCACGGGCCAACTCAATGCTTATGGCTTCTTTTTCCGCGCGCAATCGTGCCAATTCTTGCGTATCGTATCCCGCCCGTGGGCGCCGAGCGAACAGGATGACTACCGCGATAAGGAGAACGACCAGCGCAATGGCTACAACGTAAATTTCCATGGTTAGACAAACTTAAATAAATTATTGATTTCCTTAATTTTTATTCCCCCTCGCAGCCTTTTCGTCGTTCAGGCCGATAATTAGGGTTACCAATCGTGCAAAAAGTGTATCAACGGGTAAAACGATGACCGTCATCAAATACCTTATAATCTTGGCGATAAGCCTGATGCTTTCGGGTTGTTCATTTCTGTCCCAACTTTTTATCCAAAACCGCTCTAAAACAAAAAGCATATTCGTCACGGTTACCTATAAAATCCCCGCAGCTGATTTCGCGGTAAAGACAAACCACATGGAATACGTGCAGCGAATCTGCAATCCAAAACAATACCGCGAGGACGAGCGAAAAAAGACACTCAAGATAACGCACCGCTCGGACTCCACATTAAGTTTTTTCATCCCACCGTCGTCAACCGCTAAGATAGAAAGCACGGCCAATAAGGCGTATGTAGATCACATCCTGCAAATTTCCTATGCTGGGAAACACATTCCCATTAAGGATTTTATTAATGCCGCTAAAAAACACCGGTTTGACTATGTCTACCGTATCGATTAACCTACCTGATTAATTGGTGCGTCGTATTCTTTCGCAGATACTCAAATACAATCATCTCCTACAACCTTTTGCCATTTGCACAACCAGACAACTTTACCTATGTTTGCGCAAAATTTTCAAAATGGCTACAACGAATAGAACATTCACCATGATTAAGCCCGATGCCGTGCGTAATGGCCACACGGGTGCTATACTCAACGACATCCTAGCCGGCGGATTCAAACTGGTGGCAATGAAGTACACACGTTTGAGCAAAGAAACTGCCGGTGCGTTTTACGCCGTGCATAATGAGCGTCCCTTTTACGGCGAGCTGGTCGAGTTCATGACTTCCGGCCCCATCGTAGCGGCGATCCTCGAAAAAGACGGCGCTGTTGAGGAGTTCCGTACATTGATCGGTGCCACCGACCCGAGCAAGGCGGAGCCGGGAACCATCCGCAACAAATATGCGAAATCCATCGACGCGAACGCTATCCATGGGTCCGATTCGGACGAAAATGCTGAAATAGAAGGCAATTTCTTCTTCTCGCAGTTCGAGCGGTTCTAAACCGGAGGCCTTTTTCGGTAATCGGCTATTTTTCCACGCCCGAGTATCTTTTGTAAATCGCCCGATAGCCCAACAGCCGTGCAATAGGCGCGATGGTTGTCATCAGCACTTTTTGTACAGTTAACGGTATGTCGGCGAGGAACGATTTGCTGTCGAGGTAACGAAGTGTAACCAACTGCTGAAGCAGGCCACCACCCCCTTTCTTTCCATCGGTAGCCAAGCCAACTAAATTTTCAATCAGGTAGTCGAAATCCAAGCCGGGTGTCACGGTATGGAGATAGGTAACCGGTATACTGTGGCCATTGTAATGGTTGTGTGGCTTGTTCTTAGGCAACGTTATCCGTTCGCCCGCAGAAAGGACCCTCGCAGCGCCGTCCACCCAAACCGTCAATTGTCCATCGATAACCTCAAACGTTTCATCTTGCACCGTATGGAAATGGTTGGGGACTAGCTGCCCACGGCTTTTTACCGTTGCTTTAATCACAACGCGAGCTCCGTCACTGTCCTTGGACGTTTCAAGGTACTCGTACGTGTCGCCCGTTATCGAATTGGTCAACAATTGTCCGTTGCTTGGCATGGCGATTTATTTTTACCACTAATATATATTCACTTTGGTTTCAATCGAGGTCCGACGCCCTTCTTTTACCCAAATAAAAATCCTCTTTCCCGGTCATCCGTGCTTTCTCCTCTTTCTTCTTATCTCCGTAGCCACAGAGGTGCAGGATGCCGTGGATGATGACGCGATGGAGTTCGTCTCGTTCAGCCACACCGAATTTCAACGCATTCTCCTGTACCCGGTCAATACTGATGAAAATATCGCCCGCAATGGTATCGTCCCGTCCACTGTTATCAAATGTAACGATATCCGTGTAGGTGTCGTGGCGAAGGTACTGCCTATTGATTGCCAACAGATAAGCGTCACTACAGAGGACAATACTGACTTCGCCAACCTTGAAGCCCTCGGAAGCGATCGTCGCTTTTATCCAGCGCTTCAGCACTAACTTCTGCTTGATTTGATACGTCGTGTCTTCCGCGAAAAAATGGATATAGCCCATGGTGCTTTTGATTGTCGGTCAAAGGTAGGAAGTTTATCCCTGAAAGTCGCGCCTTTCAAGGTATGACTGGAGGATGAGCACCGCCGAAACGCTGTCGATAAGCGCTTTGTCCTGCCGTTTTTTCTTCGCCATGCCACTCTGGGCAATGCTCGCCGATGCCATCTTGGAGGTAAAACGCTCATCGACCGTTTCCACGGGAATGGCCGGGAACGTGCGCCGCAGCATCCGGATGAAACCCCGTACGTGCTGGGCCGACTCGGATTCGGAACCGTCCAGCTGGCGGGGCTCGCCTACCACAAACGTGCTTACCGTCTCGCGGTTGAGATACGCTTTCACATAGTCCAGTACGTCTTTGGCATGCACCGTGTCCAGTGCCGTGGCGATAAGCTGTAGCGGGTCGGTCACAGCCATGCCAACCCTTTTGGTTCCGTAATCAAAAGCTAGGATGCGCATCGTACCGGCAAAGGTACGCTATTTGACATTCACGAGCACCTTTATTTTACCTACTCCGTCACTGCCATATTCCTGCAGGGCTTTGCCAATCACCTGGCCAACCTTCACTTTGTCGGGGTCTGCCTTCATGGCCACACCGGGCCGGGAGGAGGTAACCAACAAATCACCGCGTTTGATAGCGCCACCTTCGAGGCAGACCTTGGTAGGAATGACCCCGACGACACCCATCGGTACTTTGTCCGAAATGTCCGTATCGATCGTTTCTTCGGTGAGCAGCACACCCGGTTTGGTGGCATATACCCACCCCCACCGTGGCAACCAACGGCTCCCCGATAGAGTACTGGAAAACCGTATAACCAACCGCAGCACTGTGGCCCGCATTAGCCACAACCTGCCGGACAAGCTCCTGCGCTCGTATCGGCATCACTGAGCAGCAGAAAAAACCACAGGCAAATAAGACTGTCTTCATAGACGTTCATCCTTTATGTAGACCAATATCGAAAGTTCGAAAGAGAGCGGCAATACACCAAAATAGGTATTTTGCAATAGGCAGCAACGCGAACGCCCGTTGCCATTCCGGGGGAAAAACCCGAAGGTAGGAGCTCGCTACGTTACTTTAGAAACTTTGGACTAAAAAAGCCGTTTCCTAATAAATAAAAAAGAAATAGATAAGGGCCATGATGATAATCGCAACGATTACCGCTACCCAAATCGTGTTGCTTGCGGGGCGGTCGTTCGGCTCATTGATGGCCTCCGGCGAGGGCGCCGGATCTTCCTGGTGCGCGGCGTAGTTCTCTTCCGCCTGCGGCTTCCCGTCCTTGTCCGTTCGGTGGCTATGCGTTTCCATCGTTTAAAACCTTTGGTTCTTACCATATAACAAAGACCACAAGGTATTGTTTGGCCCTACCAAACCAGGTACCGGCCCTGGATTAAAATCCGTACCCACCTACTGAATCATTGCTATCCGCATCCTGTTTCCAGCACATCAAATCACAATCTCATTTGCCGAATCCCAAATCTTTTCCTTATCATTGCACGTAATATTATTCGGACATGAGATTCATTGTTTCTACTTCCATTTTATTAAAACAACTACAAGCTATTAGCGGAGCCTCCAGCAGTAGCACTGTACTCCCGATATTGGAAAATTTCCTATTTGAGATCAAGGACAACGTGCTGACCATCTCAGCGACCGACCTGCAAACCAGCATGGTTACTTCTCTTCCCATAGAGGCCAAGGAAGAGGGGCGCGTGGCCATGCCGTCCAAAATATTGATCGAGACACTCAAGACACTCCCCGACCAACCCGTTGCATTTTCGGTAGATACGGCCACTTTGGCCATCGAAATCAGTGCCGGCGATGGAAAATACAAGCTCAGCGGTGAAAATGCGGATGATTTTCCGAAGATTCCCGTGGTAGACAATGCCTCCTCCGTGTCCATTCCGGCTTCGATATTGGCCGAGGCCATCAACAAGACGATATTTGCTGTCAGCAACGACGAGTTACGCCCCGCTATGTCCGGCGTATTGGTACAATTGGCCGCGCAGTCCGCCACTTTCGTGGCAACGGATGCACACAAGCTGGTGCGCTACCGGCGCAAGGATATCAGCACCGAGAATCCCACGTCGCTGATTTTGCCGAAAAAAGCGTTGTCGCTGCTGAAATCATCACTCCCCATCGAAGACTCGGCCGTAGCGGTGGAATACAACAGCACCAACGCATTTTTCAAGTTTGGCAATATACACCTCATCTGCCGGCTTATTGACGAGCGCTACCCCGACTATGAAGCGGTGATTCCACAGGTCAACCCGAATAAGCTGACCCTCGATCGGCACACGTTCCTCAACTCATTGCGCCGGGTCGTCATCTTTGCCAACAAGACCACACACCAGGTGCGGCTAAAGATTTCGGGCAGCGAGCTCCATATTTCTGCGGAAGACCTTGACTTTTCAAACGAAGCACATGAACGCCTAAGCTGCCAATTTGAAGGCGACGACATGGAAATAGGCTTCAATGCCAAATTTTTGGTGGAAATGCTGACCAACCTCGATAGTGAAGAGGTTGTCATCGAAATGAGCACCCCCAACCGCGCGGGGCTGCTGATCCCTGCCGTGTCGGAAGAAGACGAGGACATCCTGATGCTGGTTATGCCCGTCATGTTGAATAACCTGGGTTAACGACGTTGGACCTTATCTACTCACTGATTGATTTCGTTCTCCACATCGACCAGCACTTGGTCGAAATTGTAAACGAGTATCAAACATGGACCTACTTAATCCTATTTCTCATTATCTTTATAGAGACCGGTATTGTGGTGATGCCTTTCCTTCCGGGTGATTCCTTACTGTTTGCCGCAGGGATGCTTGCCGCTCAACCCAATGAGCTAAATGTGGGGGTAATGATCATCTTGTTACTGATTGCCGCGATAGCCGGCGATTCCCTCAACTATTCCATTGGAAAACGCTTTGGAATGCAGGTGACCCGAGTCAAGTTTTTCGGCAGGCAGATCATCAAAAATGAGCAAATAGAGAAAACGCATTCGTTTTATGCCAAATACGGCAGCAAGACCATCGTTATCGCCCGCTTCGTGCCGATTGTTAGAACGCTGGCACCGTTTGTAGGCGGAATCGGAAGAATGAACTACGGTACTTTTCTTACATACAATGTGGTGGGGGCCGTGCTGTGGGTAGTGGGTATTACGCTGGCCGGCTATTTCCTAGGCAATATCCCCATTATCCGGGATAATTTCTCGAAAGTCGTCATCCTGATTATCATTCTCTCCATCCTACCCATCATTTTTGAGGTGGTGAAAGAGAAATTCAAGAAAAACGCGGCATAGTCCTTGCCTATATCTTGCAACAATATTTCGGCTATGAGGATAATGGCATGTTTGACCGCGTTTTGGCTTTTTTGCTCCTTTTCAGCACGCGTACCGGACCATCCAAGGATTGACCGGCAGGAAGCGAGGTCGGCCTTTCTCTTGCTCAACAAGATCCGTCTGGACCCCCGTGCGTATCAGCGGGAACTCCATCTGAACCCCCGCGCCCAAATCGCCCAAACACCCTTAAAATGGAACACGACACTCGCCGGCGTGGCCGAAAGAAAGGCTCTTGATATGGCCCGGCGCGATTACTTCGACCATACCGACCCGGATGGGTTCGGCCCCAATTTCCACATCAACAGAGCCGGTTATACATTGAATCCCGACTGGCTGAAGCGTAAAAACGCCAATAACTTTGAATCCATCGGTGCGAACCACCCGTCGGCCGTCGACGGTATAAAAGCGATGATTGTCGGCCGGAACTCCCCCGGATTCGGTCACCGCAAGCACCTACTCGGTATGGACCAGTGGAATGCTTCCTTGCAGGATATCGGCATCGGCTATGTACGCGCCCGTTCAGGAAGCACCTACCAATCCTACCTATGTGTGATTATCGCCAAGCACGATTGGTAAGGAATAACCATCGATTGCCGAAAGCACGCCCCGGACTGTTTCGTTTCCGCCAAATAAAAACTTCTTCGGGCGGCGGAGAGATCGATAAATTTGAGTAAATTTATCTAAGTTTGCACATGATCAAATCCATGACTGGTTACGGCATAGGGACCAGAGACAACCAAGAGGTAAAGTATACCGTAGAAATAAAATCGCTGAACTCAAAGTTCCTGGAGCTCAACCTGCGGCTTCCCAAAGCGTTCTCGGACAAAGAGCTTTCCCTGCGGGGCGAGTGCTCCCGGCTGATCGAGCGGGGCAAGGTAAACCTTGTGGTAAGCGTGGAATACATTGACCAGGCAGCAGGCGCAGCAACCATCAATGCAGCGTTGCTTAAGAACTACTATGGTCAGCTAACGGCCGTCGCGAAAGATCTGGGCACCGAAACGGGCAACTTGTTTGAACTCGCGCTCAACATGCCGGAGGTAATCAGCCATAACGAGGAGGAAGCTGGCGAAGAGGAGGCAGCCTTGCTCATCGGTGCGTTCCAGGATGCGGTGGCGCAACTCAACCGCTTCCGGGCCGACGAGGGTTCCGTGCTTAAGCAGGACCTTGCGGCGCGGGCACAGGGCATCCAGCATTTGCTCGCTGAGGTGGAGGCCGTGGAGACCGACCGTATCCCCCTCATCCGCGACCGCATAGGCCAATACCTTGATGAGGCCGTGGGCAAAGAGCATGTGGACAGGAACCGCTTCGAACAGGAGCTTATCTTTTATATCGACAAGCTGGATATCACTGAAGAGAAAGTGCGCCTCCGCAGCCATTGCAACTATTTCCTCCAAGCCCTCGAAGATGCTGATGCGAATGGGAAGAAGCTGGGTTTCATTTCACAGGAAATGGGGCGCGAAATAAATACCCTTGGCTCGAAGGCCAACCATGCCGGTATCCAGCAAGTGGTGGTACGGATGAAAGAAGAGCTCGAAAAGATCAAGGAACAACTGCTAAACGTACTGTGACCCGCATGGAAGGCAAACTTATCATATTCTCTGCACCCTCCGGCGCCGGTAAAACCACCATCGTGAAGCGCCTCTTGGCAAAGCACCCCGGCAAAATCTCGTTTTCCATTTCGGCCAGCACGCGCCAAGCACGCGCCGGCGAAGTAAATGGCAAGGATTATTATTTCATCTCCAAGGAAGAGTTTCTCCACCGGGTTGCCAAAAAAGAGTTCATTGAGTTTGAAGAAGTCTATTCGGGCACGTTTTACGGTACATTGCGCGCCGAGGTAGACCGTATTTGGGCCTTGGGCAGGCATGTTATCTTCGACATCGACGTTGAGGGGGGGCTGCACCTGAAACGCAAATTCGGCGATCGCGCATTGGCGGTATTCGTGCAGCCACCGTCACTGGATGTGCTAGCACAGCGCCTCCGCGGACGCGGCACAGACAGCGAAGAAAAGCTCCAAGAGCGCATCGTAAAAGCGGAAAAGGAGTTGGGTTATGCGCATCGGTTCGACGTTATCCTGCAAAACGACGACCTGGAGAAAGCTTGCACGGAAGCCGAACGGCTGCTGCTCGCCTTCCTCCAGGAAACATAAACAGGCATATGCAGCGCATCGGGTTGTTTTTCGGATCGTTCAATCCCATTCACACGGGCCACTTGATCATTGCCAATTACATGGCCAACTATACGGAATTGGATGAGGTGTGGCTGGTTGTTACCCCCCATAACCCGTTTAAAAAGAAAGATTCGTTGATCAATCAATACGATCGCCTGGAAATGGTCAACCTGGCCCTCGAAAAGGCGGAGAACATCCGAAGCAGCACCATTGAGTTTTCCCTGCCGCAGCCCTCGTACACGGTCGACACATTGGCCCACTTGCGCGAGAAACACCCCGAAAAGGCCTTCGTGCTCATCATGGGTTCAGACAACCTGGTCTCGCTCCATAAATGGAAGAACCATGAAATCATCCTCCGGGACTACCGGATCTTGGTCTATCCCCGGCCCGATTATCCCGCTCCCGCCAAGTTGGCCGAGCACCCGTCGATTACCGTTACAGATACACCTCTCATGGAGTTTTCATCCACCTTCATACGGAATGCGATGAAGGACGGTAAAAACATCCGTTACTTCGTGCCCGACAGCGTGATGGCGTTCATCGAAAACAAAGGGCTGTATCGGTAGCTACCTCCCCATCCATCCGCCGTCCACCGTCAGTACCGTTCCATGGACGTAATTTGCCGCCTCGGAGGCAAGGAACACGGCCGGTCCCTTGAAATCGTCCGGTTCGCCCCAACGACCTGCCGGTATACGCTCTAAAATGGCGCGGCTGCGGTCCGCGTCGTTACGCAGGGCTTCCGTGTTGTCGGTAGCGATATATCCCGGTGCAATGGCATTTACATTTACCCCCTTGGAGGCCCACTCGTTGGCAAATGCCTTGGTTAGCTGGCCGATGGCTCCCTTTGAAGCTGCATAGCCGGGCACGTTGATGCCGCCTTGGAAGGTGAGCAACGAAGCCGTGAAGATAATCTTCCCGCTTCCCTGCGCCACCATGCCCTTACCTATTTCGCGGGTAAGGATGAACGGTGCGTTCTGGTTGATCTCGATGACCCGATCCCAATAATCATCCGGGTGTTCGGCTGCGGGTTTACGCAGAATCGTCCCCGCATTGTTAAACAGGATATCGATGCGGGGGTGGTTGGTCCTCACCTCGTCAATAAACGCGTAAAGCGACTCCCGGTTGCCAAAGTCGGCCTGGTAGGCGTAGAAGTGCCGGCCGTTGGCTTCCACCGCCCGCGCGACATCACTTCCCTGCAGCTCGAGCGATGCCGAAACACCGATAATGTCTGCCCCGGCCGCGGCAAGCCCCTCGGCTATCGCCTTGCCAATGCCCCGCTTACAACCGGTTACCAACGCAACCTTTCCTCCTAGATCGAATGTGTTTTTTGCCATTTCATTGAAGCTAATAGAATCCAACCATTACTTAATCTCCACCTGCAATGGTGATGCCAGCCGGTTCTTTACCGTCCGCAGGTAAGCGAACCAGTCGTTGGCCGATGTGATTTTCCCCGCCCGGTCCCACGCACCGCCATTGTAATACACGATGGGTTCGCCATCATGTGCGGTAAGTACCGTGAGGTACTGCGTGGGCTGTTCGATGAGCTGTTCGGACGGACCATCGGCGAGTACCACGCCCACACCGGTGGTGCCATGTTTGTCGTCCGTTGGTTCCCAATAGCCGAACATCCCGTTATTTCCCTCGTGAAGCAGCTGGCCCGCTTGCGCCCGGCGTGACACGCCGATCGCTACGGGAAGCTCGCCATCCCCATCGACCGTATACGTTACCTCCACACGGTTCAGTTGTGAGCCCACATCCAAGGTATACCGTTTGCTCACCGACACGGTCTTTCCGCCGACCTGCCAGGGCTCGTAGTCCAGCTGGAACGTTGTGCGCAGCGGGCCGTTGTCCAATACGTTGTGCCCGCGATAGTGTTTCGAATAGACCACCTCCTTGCCCACTAGTGGGGCGATGTCGCCCGCACCCAATGTCATGCCCACGGAATAGTAATCCATTCCCTCGCCGTGGTCGGTATGGTAGTCTCCATGGGCATACCATTTATCCACGACCAAATCGGTGGTGCGTTTTGACCAAAGGTCTATCCCCTGTGCGTCGTCGGGCCGGCCTTCCAGGGCCTTGCCATACATCCGGAAAGCGACTACGTCATTCTCCCATGCGAAGTCGTCATACCGTTCGGGTACGTAACGGGCAAATGTCCCTGCCGCTACCGGCGCCGGTGCCGATCCCTCCACCGCTAACGTTATGTCGCCCGATGCCGGTACAGACACATAGAGCAATATGTTCTGTGGCGAGGGGGTCCCTTTGGTTTCCAGTTGGTAAGGTATTTCAGCACCGCTTTCCGCATTTACCACCCTGAACAGGCTATCGGCACCAAAGGCCGCCGTAAACTCACCATATGGAACGGCAACCAGCTCATGGCGTTCGGCATCCAACGGGTTGGTAATCACGATGGCCTTAGGTTGTTCCCCGCCCCCACAGGCCACTGCTGCCACTACCAGTGGCAGCAAACTGTAAACTTTTAATCTTTCCATAATCAGTCCTTTAGACGGGTTACTTGAGCTCCGGAATGGCACATCCGTCCATGTCGCCATAGTCCATGTTTTCGCCTGCCATACCCCAGATGAAGGTATAATTGCTCGTGCCCGCACCGGCATGCACGGACCACGGCGGCGAAATCACCGCTTGCTCGTTTTGCATCCAGATATGGCGCGTTTCCTGTGGCTGGCCCATGAAGTGGCTTACCGATTGCCCCTCGGGCACCTCAAAGTAAAAATAAACCTCCATGCGGCGGTCGTGTGTATGCGCAGGCATGGTATTCCATATGCTCCCCGTTTTCAGTTCGGTCATACCCATCTGGAGCTGGCACGTATCCACCACGCTGGCTACCAGCAACTTATTGATGACACGGTGATTGGCGGTTTCCAGGCTGCCGAGCTCGACCACTTCCGCCTCCGCCTTGGTCACCTTTTTGGTTGGGTAGGCGTGGTGCGCCGGGGCCGAGTTAAGGTAAAACTTGGCCGGATTGGCGGCATCGTCACTCGAAAAGACCACTTCCTTGTTGCCTTTGCCTATGTAAAGCGCCTCCTTGAAGGCCAACGTATAAGCCGCTCCGTCTACCGTTACCTGTCCGCTACCGCCCACATTGATAATGCCCAGCTCACGCCGTTCGAGAAAATAAGGTGCCTTCAACGCATCAATGGTCTCCAACTTCAGCGATTTGCTTACCGGCTTCGCTCCACCGGCGATGTAACGGTCGTAATGGGTATATACCAACCGTATTTCGTCTTCGGCAAACACCGTTTCGATCAGGAAATTTTCCCGGAGCCCGGCCGTATCCAGGCTTTTCGTTTCCCCGGGACCCAATGCATACCGGGTTTCATCATGTACACTCATGTCCGTTTCTTATAGATTAATTATTTATATCCTGTTTTGCAATAACCACCCCTACCCGGTGGCGCGACTAAGGTAAGCACATTTTACAAAGGATGCAAACGTTTACACGGCTGTTTGAAAACTTCACGCACCCCATTGATTACAGGTCAAACTTAATTCCCTGCGCCAATGGGAGCCCCTCGGAATAATTGATGGTGTTGGTTTGCCGCCGCATATACGCTTTCCACGCATCTGACCCGGATTCACGGCCGCCGCCGGTTTCCTTTTCACCTCCGAACGCCCCGCCTATCTCGGCACCCGACGTACCGATGTTGACGTTGGCGATACCGCAATCCGAGCCTTCCGCCGAGAGGAATTGTTCCGCTTGGCGGAGGTTGAGCGTCATGATGGCAGAGGAGAGCCCTTGCGGGACACCGTTCTGTATACGGATAGCGTCATCTAGCGCCGTATATTTCATAATGTATAGAATGGGTGCAAACGTTTCGGTCTGCACAATGGCCATGTCCGGCGATACCTCGGCGATGCATGGCTTCACATAACAGCCCGACAGGTATCCAGGACCTTCCATCACACCGCCTTCCACGATGAAACGGCCGCCCTCGCCTTTGCATTTGGCGATGGCCCTCTCGTAACTGGCCACAGCATCCCGGTCGATCAGCGGCCCGACATGGTGCTGACCATCCAGCGGGTTCCCGATACGGAGCTGTGCGTAAGCGGCGACCAACCGTTCCTTAAATGCTTCGTAAACAGATTCCTGGATAATCAACCGACGCGTCGTGGTGCAGCGTTGTCCGGCCGTGCCCACGGCACCGAATACCGCCGCTGGCAGTGCGATGTTAAAATCGGCGTGTTCGGTGATGATCAATGCATTATTGCCGCCCAGTTCCAACATACTTTTGCCCAGCCGCGACGCAACGGCCGCGGCAACGGCTTTGCCCATACGGGTGGAGCCGGTCGCCGAAACCAACGCGATGCGGCGATCGTCCGCCAGCCGCTCGCCAAGTGCCCTGCCACCCTGTACCAAGCAGGAAATGCCCTCCGGCATGCCGTTCCTGCTTAATACGGCGGCGATGAGTGACTGGCAGGCCATCGCCGCAATCGGGGTTTTCTCCGATGGCTTCCACACGCACACATTGCCGCATACCCAGGCGATGGCGGCGTTCCAGCTCCACACGGCCACGGGGAAATTAAAAGCCGAGATAATACCCACCACACCCACCGGGTGCCATTGCTCGTACATCCGGTGGCCCCGTCGCTCCGACTGCATCGTAAGGCCGTAAAGCTGTCGGCTCAATCCCGTTGCGAAATCGCATATATCAATCATTTCCTGCACCTCTCCCAACCCCTCTTGGAGGCTTTTACCCATTTCATACGATACCAGCGTACCCAGGTCCTGCTTGCGTTTGCGCAGCTCCTCCCCAAACTGCCTGACAATCTCGCCGCGCTGTGGGGCAGGCACTCGCCGCCACATGGCAAACGCCTCCTCCGCTTGGCGCACCACGTCATCGAACGCGCCGGGCGCTGTCTGCCCTACCGAAGCGATGCGCCGGCCGTCAACCGGCGAGCAGCTCTCGATGGAAGCGCCCTGGGAGGTGCCATGTGTGGTTCCTGTACTCCAAGCCGGGTTATCGGCCTTTATCGATAACCGCTCAAGTAGTTTCGAAATATCGATTGTATCATCCATGCTTAGCTGGCTTTGCTTGGTACTGTGCTAATAACCCAAAGATACGTAATTCGATTAGTATTGCGTATCTTTGCCCCGTTATTTGGAGCCCACATAGCAGACGGTGGGTAGAAGAACAGGCATAGGTGTGGACAAAGCGGGTTGGATTATCGACAATCGCACGTACGGTAAACGATTGATTTTCTATGGGTTTTCGCAGATTTTGCTAAATTGTTGAAAACTTGTGTTGACAATATCATCCGACAAACCCTATTTTGTTATCATCAAAACGCAGCTGAAGTAACGGTGTGCCTAAGTGTTAGTTCTTAAACAAGGAGTATAGATGGAAGACGATTTCGAATACGGGCCCGCCGAGGACCCCAAGCTTTCGGTTGAGCGCTACGAAGAAATGATTCGCAATAAGGATCAATACTTTTTTGATACGCAGGCTTTTGAGGGGATCATTGACTACTATATGGACAAGAATGATCCGATCAAGGCGTTGCAGGTTGTTGATTACGCCGTGAGCCAACACCCTTTTGCCGCGATATTTTACCTCAAACAAGCCCAGCTATTTGCGGTGACCAACCAGTTTGCCCAGGCCCTCGATGCGCTGGACAAAGCTGAAACCCTCGAGCCTTCCGAGGGAGATATCTACTTGATCAAAGGCGGCATACTAGGTAGTCTGGAACGTTATGACGAAGCCTTCCAAAGCCTGAATAAAGCGCTGGACCTTGCCGAAAACCCCGACGATATCTATTTGCAGATAGCGCTTTTGCACCAAAACAAAGGCGATTACGAGAAGGCAGTCCATTTTCTCAAACGTAGCCTGGAGCAAAACATGGAGAACCAAGATGCGTTATACGAGCTTGCTTTTTGCTACGATGTGTTGGATAGGCAGGAAGAAAGCATCGGTTTTTATAAGCAATATATCGATAACGACCCCTATTCGTACGCGGGTTGGTACAACCTCGGGAATGCTTACCATAAGCTTAGCCGGTACGAGGAAGCCATCGATGCATACGACTATGCCATCCTCATCAAAGACAATTTCGCCTCCGCATATTTCAACAAGGGCAACGCACTGGTAAACCTCGACAAATACAGCGAGGCCATCGACGTGTACCGGCAAACGTTCGAATACGAGCCCCCGGGGGCGGAGACTTATTGTGCCATCGGCGAATGCTACGAGAAGTTGGAACAAATGGATGAAGCCCGGTCGTATTACAAGAAAGCCGTGAAGATCGATGTCGCGTTGGCTGATGCATGGTTCGGCATCGGCGTGACGCTGGACTACGAAGAGCGGTATTTCGAGTCGCTGCACTTTTATAAGAAAGCGCTCGATCTGGAGCAGGACAATCCCGACTACTGGTTTGCCATTGCGGATGCGCGGTACAAACTCAAGCAATTTGACGAAGCAGAGGCTGCCTACGAGAAAGTGGTGGAACTCAACCCGATCGACTTGGAGGCGTGGCTGGACTATTCGTCTATCCTCTATGAGCGCAATAAGCTCGACCGTGCGATAGAAACCATCGCCGAGGCCATCAAGAACAATCCCGACGGCGCCGAACTGTACTATCGCATGGTGGCTTACCTCATTGCGGCCGGCAAGTACAACGAAGCCCTGAACTACCTCGAGTTGGGGCTTGGCGCAGATCCGCGTAAACACGCCGTATTGTTTGAATACCTGCCGCAACTGCGTGAAAACAAAGCGATCACCGAAGTCATCCGGAAGTACCTGCCATAGCCGGTCTCTCACGGCTGTCAACCACGGGGCACGTATTCCCCACGGGGGTAGATTTCAGAAATATTTCAGATTTTTTCTGCTTTTTTGCCCATAATATTCCATTTTAGCCGTTAACAACAATTAGCAAATAGATGAATTTTGAGCTAAATAATGTTCCTGCACGAACGCAGAAGCCTAGAAATAACGGGCTAACGATGGTCATGGATAAAGGGCTTAGCGTACGCCAGGCCGAAGATCTCATGGCCGTGGGCGCACCGTATATCGATTTCGTTAAACTTGGATGGACCACGGCCTACATCATCCCGCAACTGGAGGAGAAGCTGGCCGTCTACCGCGACGCGGGTGTGCACCCTTATTTCGGTGGCACGCTGTTCGAAGCGTTCGTTGCCCGCGACCAGTTTGACGACTTCCTACGGATAGTGGAGAAATATGGGTTGGAATACGCCGAAGTGTCCGACGGCTCCATCACGCTCCCGCATGAGCGGAAATGCGAATACATCGCCACCGTAGCACAACATGCCACCGTCATCTCCGAAGTGGGCTCGAAAGACAACACCAAAATCATGGCCCCCTATAAATGGATTTCGCTGATGAAAGCCGAGTTGGAAGCCGGTACATGGCGGCTGATCGCCGAGTCGCGCGAGAGTGGCAATGTAGGCCTTTACCGCGAGTCGGGCGAAGTAAGGCAGGGACTGGTCGACGAAATCCTCAACGAGATCTCCAACGAGAAGATCATCTGGGAGGCCCCCCTGAAAGCACAGCAGGTATATTTCATCAATCTCGTGGGTCCCAACGTTAACTTGGGGAACATCAATACCAACGAAATCATCGCGCTCGAAACCACGCGCATGGGACTCCGGGGCGATACGTTCCATAATTTTATCTGACGATGAAGAAATTCGGGCTGATCGGCTTTCCGTTGACACACTCCTTCTCCAAGAAATACTACGATGCGAAAATCGAGCGGGAGCAAATCCCGGGCGTAGGCTACGAACTGTATCCCATCCCTGCCATTACCGACTTTCCGGGCTTGGTGGGAAAAGATACCCGGCTGATGGGAATCAATGTAACCATCCCTTATAAAATAGCCGTAATGGGGTACCTCGACCGCCTATCGCCGGAGGCCGAAGCCATCGCCGCGGTCAACTGCATCCGTATCGACCGGGAAAATGGCGGAAAACCGGTCCTTACCGGCTACAACACCGATGTATATGGTTTTGCCGAGTCATTGAGGCCGCTGCTCAAACCCCACCACGAAGCCGCCCTCATACTCGGCAATGGCGGCGCGGCAAAGGCCGTTTCCTTTGCCCTCGGCCAGCTCGGCATTGCCCACACCGTCGTTTCGCGATCGGCAAAAAGTGGGCAGCTCGCTTACACACAGCTCGACGAGGGCGTCATCGGCATCCATCCGCTCATCATCAACACCACCCCGCTAGGCACCTACCCCAATGTTGCAGGCCACCCCGGCATCCCTTACCACCTGCTGGATGACCGGCACCTGCTTTACGACCTGGTCTATAACCCCGCGGAAACGGAGTTCCTGAAGCGGGGGAAAGCCCGAGGTACGGCCACCAAAAACGGACTTGAAATGCTCGAGCTGCAGGCCGAGCGGAACTGGGAAATATGGAACGCCGAGGGATAGCAAGGCTCTCCGCCAAGCTGGTGGCCGTTGGCTTCATCGTGGTTTGCGCCTGGAGCTGCCAACGGCACTACTCGCCAAAACCCCGCGGATATTTCCGCATCGAGCTCCCCGAGAAGGAATACCGCCCTTTTTCCGCTGGTTGCCCCTACACCTTTGATATCCCCGTGTATGCCGAAATGGAGCCCGACCGGTCCGCAGATGCGCAACCCTGTTGGATGGACATCCACTTTCCGCAATTCAATGCCCGCATACACCTCAGCTACATGCCTGTTTCCGGCCCGGACAATTTCGACGAATTGGTGGAGGATGCCCGTACGTTTGCCTTCAACCACACGGTGAAAGCCACCGCCATCGACCAGCAACGGATCCGTCGTCCCGAAGCCCATGTCTACGGGCTGAAATACGAAATCAGCGGCAACACGGCCTCCAATATCCAGTTTTTCGTTACCGATAGCACGCACCACTACCTGCGGGGAGCATTGTATTTCAACGAAAGGCCCCGGTTGGACTCCATACAGCCGGTGTTGGAGTTCCTCAAGGCCGACATCGATGCGCTCATTGGTTCCGTGCGGTGGAAATAAGAATCAAAAAAGCCCTACATTTGCCCTTATGATCCGTATACAATCATTCGTGTGCAACCCTTATCAGGAAAATACCTACGTATTATATGACGACAGGGGGGCCGCGGCCATCATTGACCCGGGTATGTATGGCCCCCAGGAAGAAAAGCGGTTGGACGATTTCATCGCTGCCGAGGGCCTCACGCCCGAGCTGCTGCTCAACACGCATTGCCACATAGACCACGTGCTGGGCAACCGCTATGTGTACGACACATACGGATTGCTGCCCCAGTTCCACGAGGGCGAACTGCCCCTGCTCATGGAAGTGCAGAACTACGCACCGCAGATGGGTATCCGTTACGACGTTTCGCCCATCGCGGAAACGTTCCTGCCGGCAAGCGGCTCCGTCTCGTTCGGCGAGCAGGAACTTACACTTATTTTTGCTCCGGGCCATTCGCCCGCCCATCTCTGCTTCTACAGCAGGGTGGAGGGATTCTTGATCGGCGGCGACGTCCTTTTCCGGAATAGCATCGGCCGCACCGACCTGCCGGGAGGCAACCACCAACAGCTGCTGGACAGCATCGCCCGCCAGCTATACGTGCTGCCGGATGATACCGTGGTCTTTCCGGGCCACGGCCCGGAAACAACCATCGGGCACGAAAAAAAAACCAATCCGTTTGTCAGGGGGTAACGCATGAACACCGCACTATACTTCGCCCAGCGCTATTTGTTCTCCAAAAAAACCGTCAATGCCGTCAACATCATATCCGGCATCAGCGTAGTGGGCGTGTTGGTTAGCAGTGCATCGCTCATTATCATCCTCTCGTTCTACAACGGACTGGAAAAGTTGATTTTCTCCATGTACAGTGCTTTTACGCCGGAGCTGCGCATCGAACCCGTAACGGGCAAAGGTTTTGTTGCCGATTCGGCCCTTACCGCACTGCTGAAAGACCGCCGGGATGTGAGCGCCTACCGCGAGGTGCTGCAAGAGCGCGTATTGCTGCGCTACGGAGACGCCCAATACATTGCCACCATGAGGGGCGTGACGGTGGATGGCTCGGCGTCGTACCCCATGGATACGCTGCTGCAGAACGGCCATCCGGTGTTACAGTACGGCGGTGACGACTATGCCGTGTTGGGGGCACGCGTGCAGGGCATGCTCGGGGTTTCGCTGCGCGACGAATCCCGGTTCATCGACGTCTTCTCGCCGCGCAAGGGAGCGCGGGGCGGAATCAATCCGGCCGATGATTTCACGATGCGGGCTATCCGCCCCGGAGGCGTGCTGCAATACCAGCAGGAATTTGACGACCTGCTCATCGTGCCGATGGCGTTCGCGCGGGACGTGATCGGCGAGTCCTCGAGGGTGTCCGCCATTGAGGTCAGCCTGGTGCCGGGCAGCAATATGGCCGCGGCGCAGCGGGAGCTTTCCGCCTCGCTGGGCGACAGCTATGCGGTGAAAAACCGCGAACAGCAGAATCCCACATTATACAAAATCGTACGTACCGAAAAATGGGCGGTTTTTGTCATCATTGCCTTTACGGGTATGATCGCCCTCTTCAACATCGTGGGCTCACTGACCATGCTCGTTATCGATAAAAAGAAAGACATTTCCGTGCTGATGGGACTAGGGGCAAACAACGGCCTTATCCGCCGTGTTTTCTTTTACGAGGGCCTGCTCATTTCGCTCATCGGCTGCGTGGCCGGATTGGTCTTGGGGTTGCTTTTCTGCATCTCGCAGCAAGCCTTCGGCTGGATTCGGTTTGGCGCGGGTGAAAACCTCGTTACCGACGTTTATCCGGTGGATATCCGGTATAGCGACTTCCTGTTGGTTTTCCTTACCGTGTTCGCTGTATCTGCCCTTATTTCGATGGTATCGTCACGCCTCAGCGTGAAACAGACGGTGCGGCTGTCTTGAACCCAGATTATTCATTAGCACTTCTATTACGTGCTGAAACTACTTCAAATTCAGTCGCTTCGCTGATGTTTTCGGCCTCACATAGCGCTGCTATGCCTCAGCCTCCAAACATCCTGACTTTATTGTAGTTACAGCCCTCATCACGAAAGCTAATGAATAATCTGGGTTGAAAGCATCCAACCGCTTTTTTGACGACACCCGGCAGTGTTGCCTGTAAATCCCACGAAAGCTGGATTACTGGCCGCGCTGCCGGCTCTTGTTCCCTTCAGAAATCTGGCGGATGAGATTACCCCAGGCAAAGGGGCTCAAAAGCGGGTTGGCCATGCGCTGGTTCACCGCTTTATTGGTCAGGCCGATGTGGTTTTGCGTGGCGCTGTAGCTTTGTATTTCCTCCGCACTACGGGGTGTCACCGCGGCCAGTGCAGCCAGCGATTCGGGCGAAAGGTTCTTTTTAGCGACAACGATATCATCATCGGCAATTTCCAGCGACATGAATGCCATATTGAACTCGTCGATACTGGCCCAAGGATAAGGGGTTACCATGGGTAGCTCCTTGATCTCGGCGGTCATGTTTACCATGGCCGTATACTTATCACCCGAGACCTGTGGGATGACCACACGGGCGGACAGGTACCCAACCGAAGTGAATAAGATGGTATCTCCCTCGTGGGCCACAAACGAAAAATATCCTTGATGGTTGGCGGTGACCGTGTAATTGTTGTACGATCGGTTGGTAACCGAGACATAGGGCACAACCACATTGGTATCCGCATTGTGGATAACGCCACTGAATTGTACAAGCTTCCTCTGCTGCGCTAGCGACGCCGTTACCGCCCCCACGGTAAGCAAAACAATCAGTATGTTGCGGATTATCCTCATAGCTGCCCCACAAAGCTACGTATTCGTAAGTTTGTGCCCCCGTTAAATAATGTTAAATCGCTAAAAGCCTAGCTACCCCATCCGTGGAACGGGCATCGTGGCATTCGGATCGTCCATGTCGGTAATGTTGATGGCCTCCACGGCGGTAATCTCCGGAACGGCTTTCCTGATGGCTTGCTCCAAACCGGCCTTGAATGTCATGATGCTCATCGCACAGGATGCACAGGATCCCAAGAGCTTTAGTCTCACCACATTCTCCGGCGTAATCTCCTCGATGCTCACATTGCCCCCGTCCGTCTCGAGATACGGCCGGATGGACTCCAAGGCCTGTTCTACTCTTTCCCGTATTTCCATAACCTTTGTGATTATTACAAGGTTGTAAAGATACGGATATTTTCGCAATAATACATAAGACCGGCAATCTGTTAAACTCTGTTAAACTACTTGGCTGGTCGCCCTTTTCGCCCTATCTTGCGCTAAAAATTTAATTGACAGGTATTTTAAATTCACTTATCTTTGCAGGATGTTTATAAACAGGCGAATAGCGGCATGGATGGCCGCGGTGTTTTTGGTGGTGATGGTTGCCGGGTGTAAGAGTAAGTTCGAGAAGCTGCGTGCAAGCAACAACATTGCCCAGAAATACCAGGAGGCGCTGAAGTACTACAACAAGAAAAAATACAGCAAAGCCCTCATCCTGTTTGACGACCTCGCGCAACGGTACCGCGGTCAGGCCGAAGCGGAAGATTTGTATTATTACGCGGCATACACCAACTACTACCTCCGCGACTATACCTCGGCAAGGTTCCATTTCAAGCAGTTCACGGACACCTACCCGAACAGTGCCCGCGCCGAAGAGTGCCGCTACATGGGGGCCTACTGCTATTTCCTGGAATCGCCGAAGGTGGGGCTCGACCAGGAATACACCTACCGCGCCATCGAGGCGCTCCAGCTTTTCATCAACCTCTATCCGGATAGCGAACGGGCCCAAGAAGCCGCCGGACTCATCGGCGAGCTGCGCGACAAACTGGAAACCAAAGCATTCAACAGTGCCAAACTATACCTGGATATGGGGCTGCAGGATGACTACCGCGCAGCGGTTATCGCATTCGACAACGTGCTAAGCCAATTCCCAGACACCAAATACGCGGAAGAAATGGAGTTCCTGAGCATCAAAGCCCAGTACCTATACGCCGAGCAAAGCCACCCCAGAAGGCAGGAGGAGCGCTATGGTAAGGCGCTGGACCTATACGCCGATTTCGTGGCGGATTATCCAGAAAGCAAATTCCGCAAGGAAGCCGACCAACTCAAACAGGATGCGGAAAAGGGAATCGGCCAAGCACAGAAATACACCGCACGCATCGTGGCGGCAACCGCCGATGATGCTGCCGAAAAAGCTGCCGAACCGACGAATTGAATGAATACATTCCAAAAGATATGAGTACTCAAATAAGCAATACCACCCCAAACACAACCGTTACCCGTGATTTGAGGGACCTTGACAAGAAAACGGACAATATCTACGAGTCCATCGTCATCATCGGCAAACGTGCCAACCAAATCGCGGTCGATGTGAAAGAGGAACTGAACGGCAAGCTTGCGGAGTTCGCAACCACGAACGACAACCTGGAAGAGGTGTTTGAAAACCGCGAGCAGATCGAAATTTCCAAACATTACGAACGCTTACCCAAGCCCACATTGGTGGCTGTCGATGAGTTCCTGAACGACAAGGTTTACTTCAGAAACCCCGAGGCGGAAAACGACGACGAGTAGTGAGCATCCGGGGAAAGCATGTCCTGTTGGGCGTATGCGGTAGTATCGCCGCTTACAAATCGGCCCACCTGACTCGCCTGCTGGTCAAAGCCGGTGCCCATGTGCAGGTGGTGATGACCCCCGACGCCACAAACTTCATCACACCCCTTACGCTAGCCACCCTTTCGGGCAATCCGGTACTGGTGGACTACTTCGACCCGACTTCTGGCGAATGGAATAACCATGTGCATCTTGCTTTAGCCGCCGATGCCATGGTGGTGGCACCCGCCAGCGCCAATACCCTGGCCAAGTTTGCCCAAGGCCTGTGTGATAACCTCCTTTGTGCCATATACCTGTCGGCCAAATCACCGGTCTTCGTGGCTCCGGCCATGGACCTCGATATGTGGCAGCATGGCAGCACGCGGTCCAATATGGAGCGCCTGGTATCTTTCGGTAACCACATCATCCCCCCCGGCAATGGCGAGCTGGCCAGTGGCCTTTCGGGAGAGGGACGCCTTGCCGAGCCCGAAGAAATCGTGGTGGCCCTTGAAGCCTATTTTTCCCTGCCAAAACCATTGGCTGGAAAGAAGGCGCTTGTCTCGGCTGGGCCAACCCGGGAGGCCATCGATCCTGTACGGTATATCGGCAATCACTCCAGCGGCAAAATGGGCTATGCCCTCGCTGCACAACTGATCCATTTGGGAGCCGACGTCACACTGGTAAGCGGACCCACCGCTTTACAAGCCCCGCTGGGGGCAACAGTGGTCTCCGTTACGTCCGCCGCCGAAATGCTCGGGGCGTGCTTGGCCCACTTCGGCGGTGCCGACATCACGGTGATGAGTGCGGCGGTGGCCGACTTCACCCCCAAGACCGTAGCCGACCAAAAAATCAAAAAGGGGGCTGGGCACCAACCGGCCATCGAACTGGTAAAGACGACCGACATACTCGCCACATTGGGCAAACAGAAGCAGGAAGGGCAAGTACTCGTTGGCTTCGCCCTGGAAACGGACGATGGCCGGGCCAGCGCGGAAGATAAGCTCCGCCGGAAAAACCTCGATTTCATCGTGCTTAATTCAACGCAAGATAAGGGCGCCGGTTTTGCCGGTGACAACAATAAGATCACCATCATCCACCGCGACAACACCGTCGAGGAATTTGACCTCAAACCCAAGCCTTTGGCCGCGGCCGATATCTGTGCGCGCATCGTTGCGCTGGTTAACCCTTAAGCCGGCTCGACTCCCGGACATCCAACCGTACCGGCAGCATAATCGTTTCAAAATCCATGGATTCCTTTCCGCCAATCAAGCCAATAAGCATTTCTGCGGCCTGCCTACCGATTTCAAATGCCGGCTGGTACACCGCGGAAAGCGGTGGCGTAAGCATACCGGCAAACTCGGTGTTGCTGAAGCCGATAAGCGCAATATCATCGGGAATACGGTAACCCAGCTCGTGCAAGGCGCTAAGGCTGTAGGTCGACAACTGGTCGGTGGTGGTAAACAGCGCATCCGGTTTCTCGGGCAAGGCAAAGAGCGACCGGATACTTGCGCCGACACCCGCCTTCAATGTTTCCCGGTCCGAGGGCGTGCATATCCGCACATATTCCTCCCGATAATAGATCCCATTGGCTGCCAGCGCTTCACGGTAACCTTCGCCCCGTTGTTCGGCGAAATAGATGTCGGGACCAATGTTGAGCATCGCTATACGCCGGTACCCGTTGTCTATCAGGTGCTGGGTGGCCAAGAACGCCCCTTCCTGGTTATTGATCCCAACCTGGAACGTGTCAGACCGCTTACTGACCCGGTCAAAGAACACAACCGGCATCCCCGCGGCCGACAGCAGGTCGAAATGGCCCATGTCCACT
This sequence comes from Parapedobacter sp. 2B3, assembly GCF_041925275.1. Classification (NCBI taxonomy): domain Bacteria; kingdom Pseudomonadati; phylum Bacteroidota; class Sphingobacteriia; order Sphingobacteriales; family Sphingobacteriaceae; genus Parapedobacter; species Parapedobacter sp. 2B3. The sequence goes on from NZ_JBHEUZ010000005.1 coordinate 247,670, forward strand.
GTCTCTGCCGAAGGAGAAACCAGCATGCCCTCAACCCCCCGGGCCTCCAATTGCTTAAGGCAGGCGCGCTCCTGGAGTAGCGACTCCTTGCTCTGCATGATAATGATATCATATCCCGAAGCCGCACAGGTGCCGTCGATGCCGTCAAGCATCCGCGAAACGAAGCTGTTGTCGATGGAGCATACCACGACCCCAATGGATCCGCTTTTTCCCTCCTTGAGGCTCTTGGCCATCCGGTTCGGCAAGTAATGGTTCGCCCGCGCAAAATCCACCACCCGCCTTTTGGTGGCTTCGCTGATTTCATAGCTATCGCGCAATGCCTTGGATACCGTGGAAACAGACAGATCCAGCGTCTTGGCAATATCACGTAGTGTTATGTTGGGCATTATCTTGCGTAAATGAATCCATAAAGATAAGTATTCCCTGTAGAATAGCATCATGCAGCGAAAACGTTATCTTTGTTGAAGACTTTCATGTGGCTAGGTTATGAACAGATACTTGCTTCGGGGGATTATCGGCACTGCGCTCGGGCTGGCGTTCTGTCTGCTGGGTTTGTACCTCATGGGCGAAGAGATTTCCGGTTATAAATGGATATTGGTGCTGGGGGTCGTGGTATTCGGTGTTGGCTTTTTGACGATTGTCTATAGCCTCATTCGGAAAATCGAACGCCGAAGTTTGTTGGATGAACGCCGAAAAAACACACCGTAAAACCATGAGTAAACGGAAACGGAACCCGTTCGCCGATGCGTTCAACGGGATGTTGGCTGCCTACCGTACCGAACGGAACTTGCGGGTCCATGCTGCCTTGGCCGTCGTTGCCATCGCATTGGGCGGTTGGCTGGGCTTAGACCGGTGGGAATGGTGCTGGATTGCGCTGTGCATAACGTTGGTCGTTATGGCCGAATTGGTTAACACAGCCATCGAAACTTGTGTTGACCTTGTCTCGCCCACGGAACACCCGTTGGCGAAAAAGGCTAAAGACGCGGCCGCGGGTGCCGTGTTGGTCACTGCTTTTTTCGCGGTGATGGTAGGTGGTATTATTTTCCTGCCAAAGCTGTGGCTTATAATCGTTGCATCGCATGCTGCATAAAACGCGGGGTATCGTATTGAAGACTACCAATTATTCGGAAACCAGTGTGGTGGTCCAGGTGTTTACCGAAAGGTTCGGGCTGCAGTCGTACTTGGTGAACGGCGCACGCAAGCCGAAGGCCAAAATCGGCACCACACTGCTGCAACCCCTGCACCTGCTTGATATGGTGGTGTACCAACGTGCGAATGCTTCGCTTCAACGGATCTCGGAAGCCCGCCAAAAACCCCCTTTTCAGACGATACCGTATGACGTTGCCAAACGGGCCGTTGCGTTGTTTCTGAACGAAGTGCTATACAAATGCCTCCGTCAACAGTCGGCCGATGAGCCCCTTTTCAATTACGTATTCAATGCGGTATCGTGGCTGGATAGCACGGATAGGATGTCACCCAACTTCCACCTTCTTTTCCTCCTCAAATTATCGCGGTACCTCGGTTTCCATCCTGCCTCGCCGAAACCGGGCCAACGGTTCTTCGATTTAAAGGATGGCGTCTTCTGCGGTCAACTGCCGGCACATCCGCTGGTATTGAGTGGCCCGCATACGACCCAGTTCGCAAACCTGCTGACCGTCTCCTTTGACCAGCTGGATACCTTGCGGCTTCCGCTGGCAGATCGCCGTTTCCTACTCGGCCGGATCCTTGCGTTCTACCAGTTCCATGTGGATCACTTGGGGGAAATCAAATCGCATGAGGTGCTGGAAGCCGTACTTGACTGATATCGCGAACAAACAAAAATGCCTTTCGATTGTTTCGATAATGCATAATTTTAACAACCATTTTCCGTACAGATGTGGCAAGAAGAAAACAATACCCTATACAGATCGTTTGCTTTCGATGATTTCTCAGCAGCCTTTGCATTTATGGTACGGGTTGCCTTACTGGCCGAACAACACAACCACCACCCCACTTGGACGAACACGTGGAACAAGGTGGAAATATGGCTTTCTACGCATGATGCCGGCGATGTGGTGACCGAGAAGGACCGGAATCTCGCGCAGGCCATTGACAATCTATTATATGCAGGCAGGAGTTAACCCCATTACCCGTTTTAATCAGGTTTTGCTCTTTGTTGTGCTTTTTTTCGGCATTCTCCACTTTGGAAAACCTTTTTTTATTCCCATCGCAATCGGGGCGATGATGGCCATGTTGTTGGTGCCGCTGTGCAGGTGGCTCGAGCAACGGAGCGTTCCGCGGGCCCTGGCCGCAGTAAGCTGTACCTTGGTTGCCCTGGTTCTTCTTTTGGGTATCGGTTACCTGCTGATCAACCAAATCATCGCACTGGCAAAGGACATGCCCTTGATCGGGAAAAAGCTCAATGACATGCTGAACGCGGCGCATGCCTTCATATCCCAGCATTTCCAATTGCCCGTGGATACACAAAAGGCCTATTTGCAGAACCAGATTGATGGTTTTTCAAACCTCGCTGGCAAATATGTGGGCGATATTTTCCGATCCATCCTCTCCTTCCTCATCCACCTGCTTATTATCACGGCCTATACCGTCTTATTACTCATCTATCGCCGCCGGTTTAAAAATTTTGTGTTGGCACTCGTTGTGCATTACGCCGGGCGTACAAACCTGGACGAAGCTCGCAACGTGGTTGACAAAACCACCCACGTAGCCAGTTCCTACCTAGCGGGCGTGAGCATTGTGGCCCTGATCTTTTCGGTCATCAACACGGTCGGTCTAACCATCATCGGCATTGAAAATGCCCTTTTCTTCGGAGTGATGGTGGCTTTCATTAACATTATACCGTACATAGGCTCGGTTGCAGGCAGTGCTATCGTGGTGCTCTATACCCTAATTACGCGCGATTCGCTGGTTACTCCTGCTGTTGTTGCCGTATTTTTCATCGTACTGCAGCAAATAGACAGCTACATCCTCACACCGAAAATAACGGGCAGCAAAATCCAGTTGAATGCGTTGTTTACCATCATGGCGCTGCTGCTCGGAAGCTTGGTTTGGGGTGTTGCTGGCATGGTCCTTTTTGTTCCGTTCCTCGGAGCGGCGAAGGTTGTTTTCGACCATGTAGATTCATTGAAGCCCTATGGAGGCCTGATTGGCGACCGCGAAGCGCAAGCGGCAAAAAAAAGCCGTCTCGTTTGAAACGAGACGGCCAAATACAATAAATATAGTGATAAGTAATCCTTAGATTACCTTAACATTTACCGCATTTAGTCCTTTTCTTCCTTGCTCAACATCGTAGGAAACGTTGTCGTTTTCACGAATTTTGTCGATAAGGCCTGATGAGTGAACGAAAATTTCACTTTCACCTGAATTAGGAACGATAAAACCAAAACCCTTGGTTTCATTGAAGAATTTAACTACTCCTTCTGCCATTGTATTGAAAAATTAAAAATAATAAAAATCAAAGGTATATATATTTATTTGTAAACCAGCCAAAAATATTTACAAATGGATTTTTTTCACTATATTAGCACATAATCTCCTTTTCAATTGTTGCTTGCCATAAGTGGCACAATCTTTCTTTATCCGACAACAAAACGCTAACTAAACGATATGGATCATCACATTGCATCTCTGAAAAAACTGGCAGAAAAAAACAACGCGATAAACAAACTTCCTTTTTCCATCCGCATATTGCTCGAGAATGTATTGCGGAACCACGACAATTTTGCGATTACCGATGAACATCTAGACACCTTGGTTAACTGGGATCCCGCGGGCACCGACAAAGAGATCCCCTTCAAGCCGGCCCGTGTATTGATGCAGGATTTCACCGGGGTACCTGCCATTGTGGATATCGCTTCCATACGGGCGGAAGTCATCCGGAAAGGGGGCGACGGAAGCAAGATCAATCCGGCCATCCCCGTCGATCTGGTTATAGACCATTCCGTACAAGTGGATTATTTCGGTACCGACTATTCCTACCAAAGTAACGTGGCACTCGAGTACGAGCGTAACGCGGAGCGGTATGAATTGCTTAAGTGGGGCCAACAAGCACTCGACAATTTCACCGTGGTGCCGCCGGGGATGGGCATATGCCACCAAGTCAACCTGGAATATCTGGCCAAAGGGGTCATCACCCGTGATGGCTGGGCATTCCCCGATACGTTGGTCGGCACGGACTCACATACGCCGATGGTCAACGGTATCGGCGTAATCGCATGGGGTGTTGGTGGTATCGAAGCCGAAGCAGCCATGCTGGGCCAGCCTATCTATTTTACGTGCCCACAGGTCATCGGACTCAAATTGACCGGAAAGATCCCGGCCGGGTGCACCGCTACCGATATGGTGCTTACCATTACGAAATTGCTGCGCGACTTCGGGGTTGTCGGAAAATTCGTCGAAGTGTTCGGCGAAGCGCTTGATCACCTTAGCGTCACTGACCGTGCGACGATTTCCAACATGTCTCCCGAATTTGGCTGTACCGTCACTTACTTCCCTGTAGACAACCAAACGCTGGAATACATGCGGCGGACCAACCGGTCGGAAGAACACATCAATCTTGTGGAAGACTATTGCAAGGAAAACCTGCTGTGGCGTACCGGCAACGAAGAAATAACATACTCACACGTACTTGAACTCGACCTGGATACACTACAGCCAACGGTATCCGGTCCGAAGCGGCCGCAGGACAAGATTCTCGTAAAAGATTTGAATACGCAGTTCTCGTTGCTGCTGGAACAAGAATACCAGCGTAATTACGTGCCGATAAAGGCCAGGCAGGAACAGGCTTGGCTATCGGAAGGCGGCTCGGGCAGTGCTTTTACCTATGAAAACCGGGCCAAACCAAAAGAGATTCTCGTGGAGCCCGAAGATCTCCGGTCCGTACGGATAAAAATAAAAAACAAGGAATATATCCTTAGTGATGGCAGCATTGTAATCGCTGCGATCACGAGTTGCACGAATACCTCCAACCCTGCCGTCATGGTGGGGGCCGGCTTGGTCGCGCGCAAGGCCGTGTCGCGTGGTCTGCGCACCAAAACATGGGTTAAAACCAGCTTGGCTCCAGGATCGAAGGTCGTAACCGAATACCTGCAACGCGCTAACCTTTTGGAAGACCTGGAAGCGCTACGCTTCCATACAGTGGGTTATGGATGTACTTCCTGTATCGGAAACAGTGGCCCCCTGCCTCCGCACATCGCCGAAGCGGTAGATAAAGGCGACTTGGTGGTCGCATCTGTACTCTCAGGGAACCGGAATTTCGAAGCACGGGTGCACCCGCAGGTAAAGATGAATTTCCTTATGTCGCCGATGCTGGTGGTGGCCTACGCATTGGTCGGCCGCGTGGATATCGACCTGATCAACGATCCGTTGGATTACGATCCGAACGGCAACCCGGTTTACCTGCGCGACATCTGGCCCACGCAGCAGGAAATCGTGGATACGATAAGCAACTGCATGCGCGTGGAAGATTTCAAAGCTGTTTATGATGTTATCTTCGATGGGGGCGAAGATTGGAAGCAATTGGTTGCGCCACTAGGCAAAAACTTCGGGTGGAAAGACGAATCTACTTACATACAGGAAGTACCTTTCTTCAAGAATATCAGCACAGATCCCTTGCCCACACAAGACATCACGGGCGCACGCGTGTTGCTCTCACTCGGCGATTCGGTCACGACCGACCATATCTCGCCGGCAGGGTCTTTCAGGGCTGATTCGGCGGCAGGCCAATACCTGGTTTCCAAAAATGTACAAGCCAAGGATTTCAACTCCTATGGATCGCGTCGCGGCAACCACGAAGTGATGATGCGCGGCACCTTTGCAAATGTACGGATACGCAATAAGATTACGGCGAAAGAAGGGGGGTACACCACCTACTTTCCAACCGGTGAGACACTATCGGTGTATGATGCCGCAATGAAATACATCGAAGCAGGTACCCCGTTGGTGGTACTGGCAGGAAAAGAATACGGCAGCGGATCGTCAAGGGACTGGGCAGCCAAGGGGGCAAGCCTGCTTGGTATCAAGGCGGTGATCGCAGAAAGTTTCGAGCGTATCCACCGCAGCAACTTGGTGGGAATGGGTATTTTGCCTTTGGAGTACCCCGAAGGGGAAAATGCGGACTCGCTAGGACTCGACGGCTCGGAAACTTTTTCCATAGCGGGTGTTTCCAATGAGTTGAAACCACACAAGATACTGGACGTGGCAGCTACGAAAGCCGACGGGCGTACGGTGACTTTTCAAGCACGGGCGCGGTTTGACTCGGCTATCGAAGTGGAGTATTACCGCCACAGCGGGATACTGCAATATGTGCTCAGGGGATTCCTTAGATAACTTTTTCTTTCACGGGGTTACAGCGAACGGAATGCGTTCCATCCCTGTGCTTTGATGGGATGTACCTTGCCCGATTTGGAAATCAATTCGTGCCCCGAGGCTTTGTCTGTAATGTGGCCAATAACACTGATATCTGCATGGCCCGATAACTTGTCATAGTCCGACTGGCTGATCGTGAAGAGCAATTCGTAATCTTCACCGCCATTCAGTGCACAGACTGTCGGATCCAGCGCAAATTCCCGGGCAGTATCGTAGGTCATCGGGTCAATCGGTATCTTTTCTTCGTATAACCTGCAGCCCTTTTCCGATGCGTTGCAGATATGCAGGATTTCAGAAGCCAACCCATCCGACACGTCTATCATCGCCGTAGGTTTTATATGCAACGATGCCAACAACTCAATGACATCCTTACGGGCTTCCGGTTTGAGCTGCCGCTCCACGATATAATCCTTTCCTTCCAGGTCGGGTTGGATAGAGGGGTTCTCCAAGAAAATCCGCTTCTCACGTTCCAGCAGCTGCAAACCGACATAGGCACCTCCCAAGTCGCCGGAAACGCAAATCAGGTCACCTTCCTGCGCACCGTCGCGATAGACGATATTTTCAGTCTTTGCATGGCCTATGCTGGTAACGCTGATCACCAGCCCTTGTGCCGACGCCGAAGTGTCTCCGCCTACCAGATCCACCTGGAAGTTCTTGCATGCCAATAATGCCCCTGCATACAGCTCCTCCACTGCTTCCAAGGGAAATTTGCTGGATACGCCGATAGAAAAAGTGATTTGTGACGCCATGCCGTTCATCGCATAGATATCACTTAAATTCACCTGTACGGCCTTATATCCCAGATGTTTAAACGGTACATACCGCAAGTCGAAATGGATTCCCTCCAGCAGCAGATCGGTAGATATCAACGTCTTGTATCCCGAAAAGTCCAATACGGCAGCATCATCGCCGATACCTTTTGTGGTGGATTTTTCCTTGCATTCAACTGCTTTGGTGAGGTGTGCTATCAAGCCAAACTCACCCAACTGGTTAATATCGGTATGTTCTCTATTATCAAACATCACTTTTTACAACAACGAGGTCAAAGAATATTTCATCGCTACTTCACATTATCGATGGCCAACTATCAATAGTTAACTGCCCCTAAAGTCCCAATCTAGCGGAGATTTCCAACATCCGTTCGATAGGTCTGCGGGCACGCGAAATCACATCGTCAGACAAAACGATTTCGGGTTGCTCGAACTTCATGCAATTATACAGTTTTTCCAATGTATTGAGCTTCATATACGGGCAATCGTTGCATGCGCATGCATTGTTCGGCGGTGCGGGGATAAACCGCTTTCGTGGGTTCGCTTTTTGCATCTGATGGATGATACCACTCTCTGTGGCCACGATAAATGTATCTGCGGGATGTTCCTTGGTATATTTCAACAAGCCGGACGTGGATCCGATATAATCTGCGGTCTCCAGAATATGCTCCTCACATTCGGGATGTGCAATAAATTTGGCTTCCGGGTACGCTCGCCGTAGCTCTTCGATACGCTCCTGCGAGAAAATTTCATGTACCATACATGCACCATTCCAAAGCACCAGCTCCCGGCCTGTCTTTTTCTGTACATAGTCGCCTAGATTCCGATCAGGTCCGAAAATGATCTTCTGATCAAGCGGTAGGCTATCCACAATCTGTACGGCATTGCTGGAAGTACATACGATATCACTCAATGCTTTCAACTCGGCTGTGCAGTTTACATAGGTAATAGCAATATGGTCTGGATATTGCTCCTTGAACTTGGCAAATAAATGAGGTGGACAACTATCCGACAGCGAACAGCCGGCTTTCAGGTCCGGAAGCAATACTTTCTTCTCCGGAGACAGTATTTTTGCCGTTTCGGCCATAAAATGCACGCCAGCGAATACGATTACATCGGCCTCGGTCTGGGCAGCCTGCTGCGATAGGCCCAAGCTATCACCGATGTAGTCGGCGATGTCCTGTATTTCGGGTTCCTGGTAGTAGTGGGCAAGAAGGACCGCATTTTTCTCCCTCTTCAACCGATTGATTTCTTCAACAAGATCCAATGCAGGGTCGATAGGCTCGTCTATATACCCTTTGTTGTCTAGTTCCGTTAGATATTCGTTCATCGCAATACAAAGGTAGCTAAACAAATTGATTTGATTTTCGGTTTCCCACCGCTTCAATAAGTAATAATTATTTTAAATAATCCTTTTATTATTGTTTGTTAGGGTGTTGGTTTTGTGGGTAAAGTGCGGGGTTTTTATTTTGATTTTTGAAAGTTCTTTATTTTTTAACACATTATTAACATGAATTTTAAGTGTTGTTATTGAGTTACAATGCTTTTCACTTTCAGGCCGATTCCCTATCCACATGATTTTGTATAGTATTTATTGGGAAGGATTTGTTAATATTGTAGTGTATTTCGATTGGTTTCAGGTAGAAGTTTGTGTAGAAAATAGAGGAAGTTGGTGAAAGGTGGAGTTATCATTTTTATTCAACCGGTAATCGACAAGTTATTAACAGGATTTCAGACCTAGGGCCAGGTTGGTCAGTTTTAGCCCATTTTTTATTTATGCATCAGGTTGATTTTTTAGTTATCGGTTCGGGGATAGCCGGTCTGAGCTTTGCCTTGAAGGCTGCTTCGCATGGTAAAGTGATGATTATTACGAAGTCAAATGAAGACGAATCGAATACGAAGTATGCCCAGGGGGGCGTGGCGGTGGTTGTGGATAAATCTGACTCGTTCGAAAAGCATATTGCTGATACACTGATAGCTGGTGATGGATTGTGTGATGAACGGGTTGTGGAAAATGTGGTTAGGGAGGGGCCGAACCGTATACAGGAAATCATCGATTACGGCACCCATTTCGACAAGAAGACGGATGGCGTGTATGATTTGGCACGCGAAGGTGGCCATTCCGAGCATCGGGTATTGCACCATAAGGACGTTACAGGGTTCGAGATCGAGCGTGTATTGCTCGAGAAGGTCCATGAAAATCCGAACATTGAATTGCTGACCCACTACTTTGCGGTAGATTTGATTACCCAGCACCATCTGGGGACCTTTGTGGATAGAAGTACACCCGATATCACGTGCTATGGTGTATATGTATTGAATACGGTGGACCACCGGGTGGAGCGTATCCTGAGCAAGGTAACGGTGATGGCATCGGGCGGTGCCGGGCACATCTATTCCAGCACGACCAATCCGGTGATTGCTACAGGCGATGGTATAGCGATGGTTTACCGTGCGAAGGGAAAGGTGCGCAACATGGAGTTTATGCAATTCCATCCTACAGCACTTTATAATCCCGGTGAGTACCCGGCTTTTCTGATTTCAGAAGCGGTCAGGGGATTCGGCGGTGTGCTCAGACGGAAGAATGGAGACCTCTTTATGAAGGAATATGACGACCGTGCGGACTTGGCACCACGGGATATCGTGGCAAGGGCAATCGATTCCGAGATGAAGAAGTCGGGAGACGAATTTGTCTTGCTTGACATTACCCATCGAGGTAAGGCGGATATTTTGGCCCATTTCCCGAACATTTATGCGAAGTGTTTATCGATAGGTATCGATTTGGCGAGGGATTATGTTCCGGTCACGCCAGCTGCGCATTACCTATGTGGCGGCATTATGGTGGATGAACACGGCCGTTCGTCAATCCGCAACCTGTATGCGTGCGGAGAGTGTGCTTCCACGGGACTTCATGGAGCTAATAGGCTGGCTTCTAACTCGTTATTAGAGGCTACGGTATTTGCCCATCGGATTTATCTGGATGCCGTTGCAATGGCGTCGGATATTGAGCTCCCCGCATCGATACCGGATTGGGACGATTCGAATACGGAATTGTCCAATGAAGATATCCTGGTAACCCATAATTTACGGGAAACACAGAAAGTGATGAGCGACTATGTGGGTATCGTGCGGTCTGACTTCCGGTTGGAACGTGCCATGCGGCGGTTGGGGCTATTGTATGACGAGACGGAAAGTTTTTATAAGAACACCCGACTATCGGTAAAATTGTGCGAACTTCGTAACGTCATCCAGGTAGCGTACCTGGTTATCAAGTCGGCTATGGGCCGGAAGGAAAGCCGTGGATTGCATTATACAACGGATTATCCGGAGCGCGCGGATACCCGGGTCGACACTATTTTCTAATTGGATATTTTATGCCATTGATTTTGCCCGTACAAGGTATTCATCCGGATATCGGAACCGATTGCTTTATTGCCGACAATGCGACGGTGGTAGGCGATGTGAAGATGGGAGCACATTGTTCGGTATGGTTCAATGCGGTGGTGAGAGGCGATGTGAACCATATACGGATTGGCACTTATACCAATATTCAGGATGGGGCCGTGATTCATTGCACGTACAAAACAGCGCCTACCCTGATCGGTAGCTTCGTGAATATCGGGCATAACGCGCTGGTGCACGGCTGTGAGCTGAAGGACCGGGTATTGATTGGCATGGGTGCCATCGTGATGGACCGTGCTGTTGTAGAGCCGTATGTTATCATCGCGGCAGGAGCCGTGGTGTTGGAGGGAACGGTATGTGAGCGTGGTTATCTGTATGCGGGGGTGCCCGCTCGGAAAGTGAAACCCATCACTTCCGAGCAGCGGAAAATGCTCGATGAACTGCCCGATCGCTACGTGATGTATGCTAGCTGGTTTTCCTGACAGCGTTCTATATTCGATATCACCATAGCCTTGCTATTCAGGAATGGTGATAAGTTCTTCTTGTTCCCAGTTTGCCCGGATGATAAAGGTCTTACCGAGATACCACACCCGCTCGGGTTGTTTGGTTTCGTACACGTTGCCCGTATCCCATTTACCGTTATTGTTTTCGTCGTAGACAACCCGGATGGTATATTTTCCGCCGGGGAATTGATGGAAAGGGATGTCTGTGGAGGTAGCTATCGGAATACTCCGGAAGATAACATCCATTTTTTCATTGATGAGCTGTACTAGGTATTGGTGTGATGTATCGGGGACGGTTATTTTCAAGAGGATGTCGCCGAAATTCTCGGTCTCGTCCATGGTAAACGTTTTGGTCACAGACTTGTTCTTGTCGGAGAAGAATCCGGCGAATGCACCTTCCTCGAGAGTCAGGACGTAATTACGTTTCGGGCGCCAGTTGTACCGCAAGATGTACCGGCGTTGCAAGGAAGTATCTTTCGCCAATTGGAAATTAGTAACGGGAACGGAATCTACAAGCAGGACGATTTTACTGCGGTCGATAGACTGTACGGGCGACCCTGCGGTTAGTTCAATATGCCGGGTGCGGTTTACCTTATTTCCTGAGAGATTGTCTGTGATGATGAAATCGCGGTCATATTTGTCGTTGCGGCCCCTCCGCATCACAATGGTATCCAGTATTTCTCCTTGGTTGCTGATAGCGACTTTCAGTGAATCGAAGGTAAGGTCGTTGACCCATACCGTGGCCGAGTCAAGGGTAGGGGTATATTCGACCACCTTATCGGCATCGAGTGCCGTGGGATGGATGATCGTCAACCCGGCATCTTCAAGCGGCTTATTGAAGATCAGACTGATTTTGCCATTGGACTCTATTTTGCGATCAAGTAACCGGAAATCGCGGGGGATACCTTTTGAGACTTCCAGCAGTATTCCCGAAGTGTCTTTGCCCAATACGATGGAATCGTTCAGGAAGCCAATAAGTTCGGTTGGGGCATTGTATATGCGATCGTTGTTTTCCTCCCTTAATGCATATATGCGGTAATTGTCTTCCCTTAGGTTTTGCAACCTGAAATTTCCGGCGGTATCGGTAAGTGTGAAAATGTTTGCTTTGCGTTTGCCAAAAATTGAGTCCTGGCGTGTTGGGATGAGCATGACGGTAATTTCCTTTTCCTTTTCCTTGGTAAGCGCATTGATTACCTTTCCGGATACGGCTAGCGAGTCGATGATATCGCCGGTAGAAAAAACATAGCTGTAGTTCAATAATGGATTACCCTCATTGAAATCGCCGATGGCCTTTCCAAAGTTGATGGTATAGGTCGTATTCTCCTCAAGGGAATCGGGAAGTGTAATCTCTATATTTTTCCGTTTGACTCGGGGATTGATGGGTTGATCGATATCGGGCGAGACACTGACTTCCTTGAACGGGTTGGAAAGTTTGATGAACTCGTTAAATTCGATCACTATTTTTTCCGCGTTGAAGTTCCGTGTAAAGTTGGGCGGGGTTTCTTTCAGTATCACGGGCGGAATGGAGTCTTTGGGTCCGCCCTGGGGCTGTTGGATACTTGCACACTGCCAAGAGAGTAAAACAAGGGCTACAAAAAACGGGAGAACAACCCATTTTGCATTTGGGGCTATTTTTAAGCGATTTGAGCGGGTTTCTATTCTTGACATGCCGTACGTTGAAAAATCTGAGAAAGTCTCTTGTGGATGATTTATGGAAGCCGAGATAATTTTATTGTAAACAACTGTTAATCAAACTGTTAATTCAAATGTACCATTAAAACGGAAATATCTGAGGGTGAAACACCGGAAATCCGGGACGCTTGTCCGAGTGTGCGGGGTTTGACCTTGATGAGTTTTTCGCGGGCCTCCTTTGATAGTGATACGAGCGAAGTGTAATCGAAGTCCGGGTTGATTTCCTGGTCTTCCATCCGTTTCATTTTATCGACGATTTCTATTTCCTTATCGAAATAGCTTTCGTATTTCACTTGGATTTCCGCTTGTTCTACAATTTCGGTATCGCAGTGAGCAAGCAATCCCGCAAGTCTCGTATCGGCTTGGGCCAAATGCCTGATATGGACATGGGGACGGGTAAGTACATTGAACAACCTGATTTTCTGGGTAAGCGGGCTTGAGCCCAATTCGGCCAAGATAGGGTTCATCTCTTCGGCTCCGACCGAATGTTTCCGGAGATAATCGACGAGTTGTCGGGCTGCTGCCACTTTGCTTTTTACTTTTTCAAGCCGATCGTCTCCTACCATTCCCAACTGGTGTGCCAAAGGGGTGAGCCGTACGTCTGCGTTGTCCTGGCGAAGCAAGAGCCGGTGTTCGGCCCGTGATGTGAACATGCGGTAAGGCTCTTCGGTCCCTTTGGTTACGAGGTCGTCGATCAACACACCGATATAGGATTCTGACCGTTTCAGGATAAGTTCGTGCCGATCATTGATTCGCTGGTGGGCATTTATGCCGGCAATCAGGCCCTGGCTGGCAGCTTCTTCATAGCCGGTGGTGCCGTTTATCTGCCCGGCGAAAAACAGGTGTTTGATGAGGTGTGTTTCGAGGGTGAGGTCCAACTGCAACGGCGGGAAGTAGTCATACTCGATGGCATATCCGGGGCGGAACATCTTTGCCTTTTCGAAGCCAGGTATGAGTTGGAGCGCTTGTTGTTGTACCTCTTCCGGAAGGGAGGTCGAGAAGCCATTCACGTAAATTTCGACGGTTTTCCAACCCTCGGGCTCTACGAAGATCTGGTGCCTGTCGCGCTCGGCGAAACGGTTGATTTTGTCTTCGATGGATGGGCAATAACGGGGTCCGAGACCTTGTATACGGCCCGTGAACATGGGCGATTTTTCAAAACCTTCCTTTAGTTTTTCGTGTACGGCTGGGTTGGTATACGTAATCCAGCAACACCGTTGTTCCGTGGGTAAGTCAATCTCCGTGAATGAGAAGCGTCCCCGTTGCTCATCGCCCCATTGTTCCTCCATTTTGGAATAATCCAGACTTCGGCCATCCACGCGGGGGGGCGTGCCCGTTTTCATGCGACCGGATTCGAAACCCAGACCGACGAGCTGCTCGGTCAATCCAGTGGCTGCTTTTTCGGCGGTCCTGCCTCCGCCAAAGCGCTTCTCACCGATGTGGATGGTTCCATTGAGGAAGGTGCCGTTCGTGAGGATCACGGCGTCGGCATCAATGGTGAGGCCGAGGGAAGTGATGACGCCGGCGGCTTTCCCGTTGGCTACTTGTATGGCCTTCACGGTATCTTGCCAAATATCTATGTTGGGTATCGATTCCAACTGGAGCCGCCATTCCTCGGCGAAGCGCATGCGGTCGTTTTGGGTCCGTGGGCTCCACATGGCTGGTCCTTTCGATTGGTTGAGCATGCGGAATTGGATGGTCGTTTTATCCGCTATGATACCCGAGTAGCCGCCCAGTGCGTCGATTTCGCGCACAATTTGGCCTTTTGCCACGCCACCCATGGCCGGATTGCAGCTCATCTGGCCGATGGTGGCCATATTCATGGTAACCAACAGGACCGACGACCCCATGTTGGCTGCTGCTGCTGCTGCTTCGCATCCGGCGTGCCCCCCTCCTACTACGATGACATTGTATTTTTTGAACATCTTCCTTTTGTTTTGTTCCACGTGGAACGCCCTATCTTATCGCGATGTTCCACGTGGAACACATCATATATATTCGCTTAACTCGAGCCAGCGCTCGGTTTTGGCATCGAGCTGCCGTGTTAATTCTTCCATCGTTGCAGCCATGGCTGCAATCGTTTGGTAGTCGGTTTCCCGAGCCAACAATTCCGCCTGTTCTGCTATTTTCCTTTCGAGGCCGGGAATTTCATTGTCCAGCAATTCGTATTCCCGCTGCTCGCCGAACGTGAGTTTGGTTTTCGTTGCGGGTTCAAGATGCTTTGCCTCCGCTTTCGGCCGCGACGCCTTGGGGGCTACGGATTCTGCTTCCTTCTGCTCCGCCTTGAATGCCGCGTAGTTCCCGTTGTAGGGGGTTACCTCGCCCATCCCATCGAAGATGAATAGTTGGTCTGTTAGCCGGTCCAATAGGTAACGGTCATGGGACACCAACAAGAGGATGCCCGGATAATTCGTAAGGAACTCCTCCAGCACATTGAGCGTGTCGATATCGAGATCGTTCGCCGGTTCGTCCAATATAAGGACGTTCGGGTTTTGCATCAGTACCCGCATCAATAGGAGCCGCTTGCGCTCGCCCCCGCTGAGTTTACTTACCAGCCCGAATTGCTTTTCGGGCGGGAAAAGGAACAGGGTAAGGAGTTGTGTCGCCGTGAGCGTGTCGCCATTGGCCATCGTAATGTATTCGGCCACGTTCTTGACTACGTCGATGACCCGGGCATCGGCATCGACGGCCAAACCTGTTTGGCGGTAGTACCCGGTAACGACGGTATCGCCCACGGCAACCGTACCCGAATCGGGTTCGGTCACCTGGGTGACCAAGTTGAGGAACGTGCTTTTGCCCGAGCCATTGCGGCCCGCCAAACCGATGCGGTCGCCCTTCTTGAAGACATAGGAAAAGTCGCGGATAATGGTTCTCCCATCGTATGATTTGGAGACACCTTCCAGTTCCATGATCTTTCCACCCAACCGGCTTACCTTGACACTGAGTTGCACGGAACCTTGTGTGGTGGCTTGCTGCGTCTTTTCCTTCAGTTCGTGGAAGGCGTCGATCCGGGCTTTCGATTTTGTTCCCCGAGCCTGGGGTTGGCGCCGCATCCATTCGAGTTCTCGGCGCAGCAAGTTGCGGTTGCGCACGAGGGCGGTTCCTTCAGCGGCGGCCCGTTCCGCCCGCCGCTCGAGGTAATAGCTGTAATTCCCGGTGTACCGTTGCAGCGAGCCCCGTTCCAGCTCAAAGATAGAGGTACACACGCTATCGAGAAAGTAACGGTCGTGCGTAACCAACAATACGGTCTTCTGGCCGGTTACCAGCCATTTCTCGAGCCATTCGATGGTCTCGATATCCAGGTGGTTGGTTGGTTCATCGAGGATATATACGTCCGGCTCATCGATGAGCAATTTTGCCAGCGCCAACCGTTTGCGCTGGCCTCCGGAAAGCGTAGCGATATGTTGGGAAAGGTCGGTCAATTGGAAACGCGACAGGATCCCTTTGATGGTATGCTCGTACTCCCAAGCGTTGGCCGCCGTAAGCTGGTCGCTCAATTCAGCCACTTTGTCGGCATCGGCAAGCGGATCCAACACAAGTTCCTCATAGCGCCGGATGAGCTGTTGCTGTTGGTGATCCTCGCTATAAATGAAATCGGAAATTGTATTAAACCGCTCGAAATCAGGATTTTGATTTAAAAATCCCAGTCGCACGCCCTTTTCTTGCACCACCTGTCCCTCTGAGGGGTCAACCGTGCCAGAAAGGATTCCCAGCAAGGTGGATTTACCGGCGCCGTTGGCACCGACCAATGCGGTGCGCTCCCCCCGCTGTAGGGCGAAATAAACGTCTTTGAACAACCACTTGTCGTGGTACGAATGGCCCAGCCGCTCTGTTGACACAATGCTCATACCCACTTTTTGATATCGGCCCAATGGTACGTATGGACCCCTTGGTCTCCGCTTAAGGCGACATGGCATAGGGCTTTTGACACCCAAGTAGCCGAAACCGCCCTGTATTTTGATAATCTGTTGATTAATAAAGGATTAATAACCTTGAAGAGGACCTGTGCCAGCGATTCCAACCCCCTGTTCTCCGATCGGTTGCCCATCAGTAGCGACGGTCGGAACACATGGGCCCGCTCGAAGCCCAAGCGGATGATGTCCCGTTCGGTCTCCCCCTTCATCCGGAGGTAGAAATTGGCCGAAGCAGGGTTGGCCCCTACCGCGGAAACGAGCAAAAAAGCCGTCGCACCGTTATCCTTCGTATACTGCGCGGCAGCGACCGGGTAATCGTGGTCTATGCGGTAATACTCGTTGAGATCAGGCGTTTTCTTCCTCGTGGTCCCTACGCAGCAGAAAACGTGGTCGGCGACAAGCTGTCCCTTGATGTCGGCAAGCGACCGGTGATCGGCAACAAGTTGATTCAACTTAGGGTGTCTGATGCCGGTATCGCGGCGGACGACAACCGTAACCGCGGCATATGCCGAGCAGTCGAGCAGCTCGCGCAGGAGCTGGCTGCCGATTAATCCGGTGGCGCCGAATAGAATAGCTGATTTCCGAGTTGCCATAAATCCGGTGCAAAAATACGGAAATATATCGGTTCTCCCACTCGCGGCCGGGTGCGGGCAGCGTTGGACTATGAATCCTGCGGAACGGTACTTCCTAGTTGCTTTTCATCATTGGCACGTTGTCTTATATGCCGGTAGCACATTCTTATATGCCGGCAGTATATATTTCTGCTGTGCAGGGGTTTGCTTCCGGACCAGAACTACTTAGTTATGCCGTTTCTCGTGAACGCTTATACTGTTTAGGCGTTTTCTTATGCCGCATTTGCTTTTGTATTCCGATAAAAACTGTTTGGATATGCCGATGCTTGTGAACTCAACCTCGGCATAGGGGACTTACGCATGCCGCGCTTTTGTTTACTTCCGGCTGGAACGGCTTGGTTCTGTTGCTTCTTGTGTACACCACGGCTCCATGGGGACTTACGTATGCCGTGCATGGCTTTGCTTTCCGGCCGGAACGGCCTGGTTCTGTTGCTTCTCGTGTCCGCATCGGCTTCACAGGCTTTACGTACGCCGTGCATGGCTTTGCTTTCCGGCCGGAACGGCTTGGTTCTGTTGCTTCTTGTGTACATTACAACTTCAAGGGGATTTACGTATGCCGTGCATGGCTTTGCTTTCCGGCCGGAACGGCTTGGTTCTGTTGCGTCTTGTGTCCGCATCGGCTTCACAGGCTTTACGTATGCCATGCATGGATTTGCTTTCCGGTCGAAGCGGCTTGGTTCTGCCGCTTCTTGTGAGCACTTCCACCGCCCAAGAGGCTACCTGTGCTGCCGGTTGTATTTACTTTCCGGCCGGAACCGTTTAGTTGTGCTGTTTCTTGTGAACACTTTTACCGCGTAGGTGGTTGCCTCCAGCAAATTTATAAACGGGTACCGCATAGAAGCGTTGACTTAAATGGCCAAAACCGAAACAAAAAAGATGAGGCATGCACAACGCCGGGAAGAAGTAGGTCGGCAGAAGCGTATAACAGGTAACCGCGGCGGCTAGTTCAACCGGTGGGGCGCAATCAGGTCGAACTTAGGGATATCCACCTCGAAGATCGCACCATCGAGTTCCCGGAGCATTTGGTAGGTGCCACCCATGGTGCCCATGTCGCTTTTGAGATTGCAACCCGAAACATATTCATGCCGCTCACCGGGCTCGATGATGGGCTGCAGGCCCACAACCCCCTCGCCCTCCACTTCGCGGTGGGTGCCGTTGGAATCAAAAATATACCAGTGCCGGCGTAAAAGCTGCACGCTGTAGTCCCCTAAGTTTTCGATGGTAATCCGGTACGCAAACATGAAATGTTCGTTTTCGGGATTGGAGTACTCGGGTTGGTACACCGTCTCAACCGAAACCTTTACGCCGTCAGTGATTTGTGTGGCCATGCGTTCAGCGGAATTTTGGCCAAATTAAGAAATGTGTTTGAATAAATAAAACCAACCTGCACATTATCCGGGCTTGACCCAACTTATTCAACACCTTTTTGTTAGGTTTGTACATGTTTTACGGAACCCTGTACCTTATCCCCGTGCCTTTGGCAGACGATGCGGCCTCGGCTTCGTTTACGCCTTACCTCAGCGAAACCATCAATGCAATTGATGAGTACATCGTTGAAAACGGGAAAACCGCACGCAAGTTCCTGAAACAAGCGGGGCTCCGGACACCGCAAGACAGGCTTCTATTGCATGATTACGGAAAACATTCGCGAGGCAACGCGGATATGGCGCCTTTTTTCTCGGGCCTGCTATCGGGTAAGGATGTAGGTTTGATGAGCGAGGCTGGTTGCCCGGGTGTGGCGGACCCCGGTGCAGACATCGTGGCGGAGGCCTACCGCCTGGGCATCAAGGTGGTGCCGCTGGTCGGCCCCAGTTCGATCCTGTTGGGACTGATGGCGTCGGGGTTCAACGGCCAAAGCTTTGCGTTCCATGGCTACCTTCCGATAGATAAAGGCGACCGTGCGAGGAAAATAAGCCTATTGGAGCAAACGGCCCAGCGGGACAAACAAACACAAGTTTTTATCGAAACCCCCTTCCGCAACAACCAGTTGCTGGCTGAGCTGCTCCGCATATGCAAACCGCAGACACGCCTTTGCGTGGCCGTTGACCTCACGGCTGCCGATGAGCAAATCATAAGCCAACCGATCCGCAAGTGGCGGGAAGGGAACTATGATTTCCATAAAAAGCCAGCGATTTTCTTGCTTTTTTAACTGTGGGAACCATAAAGCAAACCGATGTTTTGATTGTCGGGGCCGGCCCTTCGGGGTTGATGATGGCGGCCCAACTGCTCCGTTACGGTCTGCAGCCCACGGTCATCGATGCCAAGCCGGGTCCGGATCGTGAACCCAAAGCGATGCTTGTACACGCTCGGTCGTTGGAGCTTTTCCGCCAGCTGGGGCTTTCCGATCGGCTGCTTGCGCAGGGGGAACCGTGCTATGCCATGCAGCTGCTCGGGCGCCGTGGCCCGGTGGGCACGTTGGATTTTTCGCAGTTGGTTGCTACAGCGACAGCATTTCCGTTCATCCACCGGATTGGCCAGGATGATGTGGAGAAACTGCTGCTCAACCGGCTGACAGAAAAGGCATGCCCCGTATCGTGGGAAACCCGTCTTGAATCGATCAGGCAGGACGACGGCGGGGCGACGGCCACCTTGCTGCACAACGGCAGGCGCCAGGAGTGGCGGTGTGCATGGGTGATCGGCGCAGACGGCCACCACAGTACTTTGCAAGGATTGCTCGGCATACCGCTTGAAGGCGATGGCGAAGCACGGAATTTTTTTGTGGCCGAAGTCGAAACGAAACAAGTGGAAAGCCGTAAAATCCGGCTTTTTTTTCTCGACACCGGACCATTGGCGGTTGTTCCTATCGGCGCAACCGGCCGCCACCACATGCTGGGCACATTGCCCGCGGGATATGAACCCAAACAAAACGATATACTGGGATGTGCAGCCGTCAAACAAGGTCTGACGGCTGCGTTTGGTGTTGATTTCGACCCGGACGAAAGCCTACGGATTACACATTTCCGCTACCGGAAGCAAGCCGTTGAGCAAATGCGGCGGCAACGATGCTTCCTAATCGGCGATGCGGCGCATGGGTTCTCGCCCCTCGTGGGCCGTGGAATGAACGAAGGCCTATACGATGCGGCAAACCTCGCCTGGAAACTCGCGGGGGTGGTGAACGGTCGGATGGCATTGGGCGTGCTCCATACGTACCAGCAGGAACGAATGCCTGCGATAAAGGCGGGGAACGGTATTTTTGACGTGGGAGAAAAAGGCCGACGGTGGCTGAACAGGTTGAAGAACTCCCTCTTAAAAATGCGGATAAACCGTGTCGGCAGCGACCCGGACCGCCTACGGCGGGCATTTGACCGACTGGCAGGCATCGATGTGCATTATCGGCACTCTCCCCTTGCAGTACACCATGCATCGGGGACCTATATCCAGGCAGGTGACCGGCTTCCCTGCTTGCCCGTGTTTGACGAGAAAGTAAAAATACAGACCGATTTACACCGCTGGTGTGAAAAACCAGGTTTTGTTTTATTGGTGCTGGGTACAATCAGCCACCACCACCTCCATATCATCGGACAGTGGATGCGGCAAAAATATCCCCGTGAGATGCATCTTTACTATCTCCCCTATTCAAACCGGAACCAAGCGGTGTTCCGTGCGTTCGAAGTGAAACCGACAGGAACGAAACTCGTGCTCATCCGGCCAGATATGCATATCGGTTACATCAATGACATGCTTAATGTATCCCTTGTAGATACGTACATGCAGGAGATATTGGGGTGGGCTTTTTTTGGTCATTTACCGGAAAAGCACTAACTATGTATCACAAATTAACACCCATATGTACAAGTTAACAAGTATGCTGCTTCTTTGTATGGCACTTTGGTCGGCGGCAACGATGGCCCAACAGCAAACCTACGTGCTGGTGCATGGTGCTTGGGGCGGCGGATGGTCTTTCAAGCAGACGGATTCACTGCTCCGCGCGGCCGGACACACGGTGTACCGGCCCACCTTATCCGGATTGGGAGAGCGGCAGCACCTGGCTTCGCCGGACATCGATCTGGATACCCACATCAAGGACGTGGTAAATACCATCCTGTTTGAGAACCTGCACGATGTGATCCTGCTGGGGCATAGCTATGGCGGCATGGTGGTTACCGGTGTGGCCGACAGCCTGCCCGGCCGCATCAAGCGGTTGATTTACCTGGACGCATTTGTGCCCGAAGACGGCCAAAGCGTGGCCACTGCGCACGGCGGCGGGCAGACCGGCCGCGAAATGTCGGCGGAAGACGGGCTCATACACCCCTTTTGGGCTGTGGACGCGCAGGGTTTTCCGAAAGATGTACCGCAGCCGGCCAAGACATTTTCCCAACCGCTGGTGCTGAAGAACGAAAAGCGGTTGGCCCTACCGACTACCTATATCCTTACGTACGAGGGCGACAATGCGGAAAAAGATGCTTTTGCTTTTTTCGCTAAACGGGCGCAGCGCTACGGCTGGACGGTAGTCAACATGCAAGCGGATCATAATCCGCAGATGAGCATGCCGGACAAGCTGGCGGTCCTATTGGAAGAAGTGGTGGGCAACTAATGAAGGCATCCATGGATAGGCAGGAAATAACATGGGTGGAGAAGACGTTTGCCGCACTTTCGTTGGAGGAGCTCTATAAAATCCTGCAATTGCGGCAAGAAATATTCGTCTTGGAGCAGGCGTGCGTATACCGCGACTTGGATAACAAGGACCAACTGTCGTGCCACCTCATGGCATGGCAGGGCGATACGTTGGTAGCCTATACACGGCTTATCCCGTACGGTATCTCCTACCCGGATGCGTTGAGCATTGGACGCGTGGCCACTGCCTCGGCTTTCCGGGGGCGGGGCCTGGGCGGCGAGCTGATGAGGCGGAGCATCGATGGAGCCTACGGTTTATATGGGGGGAAAACGATAAAAATAGGGGCGCAGCAGCATCTCGAAGCGTTTTATAACGCACTGGGCTTTGAGCAGACAAGCGAGCCTTATATGGATGCCGGCATCCTGCACATCGAGATGACCCTTCCGCCAAGGGAACGTTGATGCCGTGGATTCGAGCCGATCGTTGGGTTTTATAACGGAATCGCTGTAATTTAGCACCGAAGAAATCATTAGAAGCAACTGTTTGCGAATGAACATTGACTACGAAAATCTTTCGCCCGAAATGATACAGCTGGTTGTCGCTGTATTTCTGATCAGATTGGCCGTGTGGGTGTTTTATGCCAATACCGTACGCAAAACATTGGGTTGCGTCTCGCCTGAAAACCGGTTGATGACCCCCAACCAGGCCTGGCTGCTGGTCATACCGCTATTTAACATTTACTGGAATTTTTCCGTGGCCTCGCGGTTGGCAGATTCGCTTACCAATGAGTTCTATGACCGTAAAATAGCGGAGGAAGAAAACCCCGGACGGATGGCAGGAATGTGGTACGCCTGGCTCTTTTTGCTGTCCAGCATTCCATTACCCGCATTTATCCTGGTGACCATCGGTTTATTAAGCATCGTTTATTTCGTAGGCTATTGGGTGAAGGTGAACAACTTTAGAAATCTTCTGGTAGAGCATGAAAAACTCAAAAATAACCGGCAAACCGATGATGAAACTGCGTGAATTGACCGACCACCTCGAGTCGTTGGCCCCACTGGCTTACCAGGAGCCCTACGACAATGCAGGGCTCTTGGTCGGCAGCCCCGACCAGGAAGTAAACCGGGCACTCATCTCGTTGGATTGCACCGAGGCCGTGGTGGATGAAGCCATCGCGCTGGGCTGCGACATGATCATATCCCACCACCCCATCGTATTCAACGGGCTGAAGCGGTTCAATGGCAGCACGTATGTGGAACGGGTGGTGATGAAGGCAATCAAGCATGGCATCGCGCTGTATGCCATCCATACGAACCTGGATAACGTACTGGGCGGCGTGAATGGTAAGATAGCGGAGCGGTTGGGATTACGGGATAAGCGGATACTCAGCCCGAAGGGCGACATGCTCCGCAAGCTGGCGGTGTTTGTGCCGTTGGCACATGCGGAGCGTGTGCGGACGGCCCTGTTCGGGGCCGGCGCCGGTAACGTTGGCCGCTATGATGCTTGCAGTTTCAACACCACCGGCTATGGGACGTTCCGGGCGGGCGAAGGGGCGGATCCTTTTGTGGGTAGCCCGGGGGAGCACCACCGGGAAGAGGAAATGCGGATCGAGGTGGTTTTTCCAGCCACAGAAGAAAGAGCCGTGTTACAGGCCCTTTTCGAAGCGCATCCTTATGAAGAGGTGGCGTACGACATCTATCGGTTGCAAAACCGCCATCAAGGGATAGGGGCAGGCCTTTTTGGCCGGTTGGAGCAGCCGATGGCGGAAACAGACTTCCTCGGTTTCCTGAAGGAACAGCTGGGGGCAACCGTGATCAGGCACACAGCCCTCCGAGGCAAACCGGTGGCCGATGTGGCCGTTTGCGGCGGGTCCGGGGGCTTCTTGCTCGGCCAGGCAATCGGTGCAGGGGCAGATGTGTTCGTGACGGCAGATTACAAGTACCACGAGTTTTTTGATGCCGAGGGAAAAATCGTCATCGCGGATGTGGGACATTTTGAAAGCGAACAGTTTACGCAGCAACTATTGTTGGAAATTATTCAGAAAAAATTTCCTACCTTTGCAGTCCGTTTGACGGGAATGGACACGAACCCAATAAAATATTATAGTTAAATGGAACAGACTATAGAACAAAAACTAAGGGCGCTTTGGCTGCTGCAGACCATCCACACCAAGGTCGACAAAATCCGGCAGGTGCGGGGTGAGTTGCCGATGGAGGTAAGCGACCTGGAAGACGATATAGCGGGGTTGGAAACCCGCATAGAGAAAATCCGGGGCGAATTGGACGAGCTGGAGGATGCCATCGTAAACCGCCGCAACATGATCCAGGATGCACAGGCGGCGATAAAGAAATACGAGGGGCAGCTCAACGAGGTGAAAAACAACCGGGAGTACGACGCCATTACCAAAGAGATAGAAATCCAGGGGCTGGACATCCAGGTGAGTGAGAAAAAAATCCGCGAGTTTGAGTTTGATATCAAAAACAAGACGGAGATTTACGAAGGCACGCTGGAGACGCTGGAAACGGCAAAGAAAGACCTTGAAGTAAAAAAAGGGGAGTTGGATACCATCACCAGCGAAACCCAAAAGGAAGAGGATGAGTTGACCAAGCAAGCCGACGAAGCTGAAAATGACATCGAGGAGCGCCTGCTACGGGTATATCGCCGACTGAGGACCTCTTACAAGAATGGGTTGGCGGTTGTTTCGATAGACCGCGACAGCTGCTCGGGGTGCCATAACAAGATACCCCCCCAGAAGCAACTGGAAATCCGCCAGCGCAAGAAAATCATCGTATGCGAGCATTGCGGCCGTGTACTTGTTGATGAAGCCCTTGCGGAGGAAACAGCACCCTCTTCGGTCGCTTAAGGCAAAGGAAACTTGATGAATAGGGCCGCCCGTCTCGTTTTAAACGAGACGGGCGTTTTTTGTCGAATATTTTTAGCATTTTTTGCCTGCAAACCATTATCTTTAGCGACAGAGGAGAAATCGTCAGCTTGCGTCTCGGCCCAGTTTTGGCGAATTTTGCTCATCATACGATTAGTTGACAACAGTAAATGACAAAACAAATGGCGCCCGATCTGGGCGAACAAAGTGAAATACAAGTCTTTGGTGCGCGGGTTCATAACCTCCGGGATATCGACGTAAGTTTTCCGCGCAATGAGTTGGTGGTCGTAACGGGATTGAGTGGGAGCGGAAAGTCTTCACTCGCTTTCGACACCATTTATGCCGAAGGCCAACGGCGGTACATGGAGACGTTCAGTGCATATAGCCGCCAGTTCCTGGGCGGCATGGAACGCCCCGATGTGGACAAGATCTCGGGACTTAGCCCCGTCATATCCATCGAGCAGAAAACCACCAGCAAGAACCCGCGGTCTACCGTGGGGACCATCACGGAAGTGTATGACTTTATGCGGTTGCTTTTTGCGCGCGCAGGGGAGGCGTTTTCTTATGTAACCGGGAAGCGCATGGAGCGGATGTCGGAAGACCAGGTGGTAGACCGCATCATTGCGCAGTTTGAGGGCCAGGCAATCAACGTACTGGCCCCTGTGGTAAAAGGACGCAAAGGCCACTACCGGGAATTGTTTGAGCAGATTCGCAAGCAGGGGTATGTGAAAGTGCGGGTAGACGGCGAATTGCTGGACCTGGTACCCAAGATGCAGGCAGACCGCTATAAGATCCATGATATCGAAGTGGTCATCGATCGGCTTCTGGTGTCGGAGAAGGACCGCAAGCGCCTTTATACGTCGGTGATGCAGGCCATGAAAACAGCCAAGGGCATCATTAAAGTGAGCGACAAGTCCAACAACGAGTTCTTCTACAGTCGGTACCTGATGGATGCCGAGTCGGGCATATCTTACGATGAGCCCCAGCCCAATACCTTTTCGTTCAATTCGCCGTACGGTGCCTGTGAGCACTGTGCCGGACTGGGCTATATCTATGAAATAGACCGGGGGGCGGTGGTGCCCGACCCGAAGCTGAGCATCATGAAGGGTGGGTTGGCCCCGCTGGGCGAATACCGCGAAACGTGGAACTTCCAAGTGCTGAAAGCCGTGGCGAAGAAGTTTGACTTTTCGCTATCGACGCCGATTGAGAAGCTCACCGAAGCACAGCTCGATATCCTGATGGGCGGTACGGAAGAGGAAGTCGTTGTACCGGTTTCTTATAGCAGCTGGAATAAGAAAGATTACCGGATCACGTTTGAAGGCTTATTCAAAATGCTTGAGGACCAAAGTGATCGGCAAGGGCAAAACGGACTGCCGCTGGAAGATTTCCGCGCACAACGGGTATGCCCAACCTGCCAGGGCGCACGCCTGAAGAGGGAATCGCTCCATTTCAGGATAGCAGGAAAGAATATCCATGAGCTGGCGTCCATGGATATCAGCAAATTGGCAGCGTGGTTTACGGATGTGGAGCATCAGCTGAATGATCGGCAGCAGGTAATCGCTAAAGAGATACTGAAGGAAATCCGCTCACGTTTGGGGTTCCTCCTGGATGTAGGGCTCAATTACCTGACCCTCGACCGTACAGCCAAGACGCTCTCCGGGGGCGAGGCACAGCGCATCCGGCTGGCCACACAGATCGGGTCTCAACTGGTCAATGTACTGTATATCCTGGATGAGCCCAGTATCGGCCTGCACCAGCGTGACAATGAGCGACTGATCAATGCGCTCAAGAACCTGCGTGATATCGGTAATTCGGTACTGGTGGTTGAGCACGACAAGGACATGATCCTCCATGCCGACCATGTGATCGACATGGGGCCCGCGGCGGGGGCACATGGCGGGCTTGTGGTTGCGCAGGGGACGCCCGAAGACATCCGGGCGGCCGACACGCTCACGGCGGCCTACCTCAGCGGGGCCAAGGAGATACCCGTGCCAGCGTTGCGGCGCGAAGGGAATGGCCACACGTTGCGTTTATCGGGCGCCTCGGGGAATAACCTTCGGGATGTGACGGCGGAGTTCCCACTGGGAAAACTCCTCCTCGTGACCGGGGTATCGGGCAGTGGAAAATCGAGCCTTGTTACGGAGACGTTATACCCCATCCTGAACCACCACTTTTTCCGCGCAAAGAAGACCCCCCTGCCCTATCGCAAGATAGAAGGGCTGGAGCACATCGACAAGATCATCGAAATCAACCAAAGCCCCATCGGCCGGACCCCGCGCTCCAACCCGTCGACCTACACGGGCGTGTTTTCGGATATCAGGGCCTTGTTCGTCCAATTGCCCGAATCGAAAATCCGGGGCTATAAGCCGGGCAGGTTCTCTTTTAACGTGAAGGGCGGGCGGTGTGAAACCTGCCAAGGTGCGGGCATGAAGGTTATCGAGATGAACTTCCTGCCAGACGTGCAGGTGCCTTGCGAAACCTGCAACGGCAAGCGCTATAATCGGGAGACGTTGGAAGTGCGTTACCGGGGTAAATCGATCAGTGACGTGCTGGACATGCGCATAGACGAAGCGGTTGCCTTTTTTGAGAATATCCCGGCCATTTACCGTAAAATCAAAACGCTGCGTGACGTGGGGCTGGGTTACCTGACGCTGGGTCAGTCGTCCGTGACATTATCGGGCGGCGAGGCACAGCGGGTGAAACTCGCGACAGAGCTTTCAAAGAAAGATACGGGCAAGACGTTTTATATCCTGGACGAGCCAACGACGGGGCTGCATTTCGAGGATGTACGTGTTTTGCTCGATGTGCTTAACCGACTGGTAGACCGAGGAAACACGGTGCTGGTGATTGAGCACAACCTCGACGTGATCAAGGTTGCCGATTGGGTGGTTGACCTGGGGCCTGAAGGGGGCGGCGGCGGCGGCGAAATCCTCTTCAGCGGTACGCCGGAAGATCTTTTGAAATGCGGGCGGAGCCAGACGGCCCGATTTCTTGCCGCAGAAATGCAGGGTGTAGGCCCCTTTTCGTAACTTTGCCGCGTATGTCAGATATTATCCAATTGTTGCCGGATGCGGTGGCCAACCAAATTGCCGCGGGTGAAGTGGTGCAGCGCCCGGCATCGGCAGTGAAGGAACTGATAGAAAATGCGATCGATGCCGGTGCTGACCGGATAAAATTGATTGTAAGGGACGGAGGGAAAACACTTATACAGTTGGTAGACAATGGGTGCGGTATGAGCGTAACCGACGCAAGGCTGTGTTTCGAGCGCCATGCCACCTCTAAAATCCGGAAAGCGGAAGACCTGTTTGCCATCCGCACCATGGGATTCCGTGGGGAAGCACTGGCCTCCATCGCTGCGATAGCCCATGTGGAGCTTCGGACACGCCGCGTGGAAGATGAATTGGGCACACTCGTTGAGATTGCCGGATCGGACGTAGTACGCCAGGAACCCGAGGCCCTGCCCGCAGGAACAAGCATCCGTATAAAAAACCTGTTTTACAACATTCCGGCCCGCCGCAACTTCCTGAAAAGCAATGCCGTGGAAATGAGGCATATCATTGAGGAATTCCAGCGCGTGGCACTGGCCTATCCGCAGATCTTTTTCACGCTCCATAGCGATGGCCAGGAACTGTTCCAGTTACCGGCGGAAAGCCTGAAGCAACGGATTGTGCATGTGTTTGGAAGCAGCTACAACCAACGCTTGGTGCCGGTGGAGGAAGAGACAACCATCATCAACCTCAAGGGGTTCATCGGGAAGCCGGAATATGCCAAGAAGACCCGTGGGGAACAATATTTTTTTGTAAATAACCGGTTCGTGAAAGACCCATACCTCAACCATGCGGTGGTTAAGGCCTATGAGGGAATCCTGCCGGCGGACAGTTATCCGTTATATGTGCTGTTTATAGAGATTGATCCGGCCAAGATCGATATCAACGTGCATCCCACGAAGACCGAGATCAAATACGAGGATGAGCGGGCGATCTATGCGATACTTCAATCGGCCGTGAAACGGTCGTTGGGTAGGTATAACATCACGCCCACGCTCGATTTCAACCAGGAAACGGGGTTCAGCCAGATGATCAGCCACAAGCCGTTGGAGGAGATCACTCCACCATCGATCACTTTTAACCCCGATTATAATCCGTTTGAGGGTAGCAAGCCCAGCGAAGGGAGGCGACCTGCCGTCCCTGCGCAGTGGGATACGCTTTACCGGATTACCAAAAAGGAAGAAAGTAGCCAGCTGCCTTTGCATAGCGAAGAGGACGATGGCGCCACCGAGCCGGCACCCTCCCCCCGAAAGCAGCCTTTCCAGCTGCATAACCGCTACATCATGTCGCAGATCCATTCGGGTTTTGTCCTGATCGACCAACAGGCGGCACACGAGCGGATTCTATTCGAGCAGTTCCGGCAGCAACAGGGGAATTGGCAAGGAGCCAGCCAACAGAGCCTTTTCCCGCAAACGGTGACATTCACCGGTTCGGATTTCCAACTGATCACCGATTTACTGCCAGACATCCGTGCGTTGGGTTTCCAGATACGGGAGTTCGGCAAGAACACGTTCGTGGTCGAAGGGATCCCTGCTGACTTGACCACGGGTCTCGACGAGCGGGAGGTGTTGGAACGGCTCCTGGAAGACTATAAACATAACCAGATCCAATTAAAGCTTCCGAAAAGGGAGCAATTGGCCAAAAGCCTTGCCCGGCACGCGGCCATCAAGCCCGGCATGGAACTGGCAACGGAAGACATGGCCGACCTGATCGACCGGTTGTTTGCGTGCGAAATGCCGAATATGTCGCTTAACGGTAAGCCCATAATTCTTACTTTTACCCTGCAAGAGCTGATGGAACGGTTTGAGCGGTAAACACTGAAAAATTAGTCTGAGAAAGATTATGTTTAACAATACCACATCCCCCTTTTCCGGCTTGCCGCCGGTAGTGAAGAATTTACTCATCATCAATGTAATATGTTTCATTGGCGGTTCGCTGATTTTCGAGCGGGCAAATGATTTGTTCGGTGTTTACTATCCGGATTCACCGGGTTTCCACATCTGGCAGGTCATTACGTACATGTTTATGCATGGCGGTATTACACATATTTTTTTCAATATGTTTGCCCTGTTCATGTTCGGACCGATACTGGAGCAGGTGTTTGGGTCGAAGCGCTTCCTGAATTTTTACCTAATCACGGGACTGGGCGCCTTGGTTTTGCAGTTTGCGGTGCAGGCATTGGAAGTATACATGATCGTGGATTCGTTTTCGGCAAAGGCATTTCTATCCGAAATTGATGTGGCAAACAGAAGCGCACGGGTGCTGAGCAGCCTACCGTTGGAAGCGCGGCAAACGCTCCTGTCTGTATATACCACCCCCATGGTAGGAGCTTCGGGGGCCATATATGGCTTGCTGATTGCCTTTGGCTACCTGTTTCCCAATACGCCGTTGATGCTTATCTTTTTGCCTGTGCCTATTAAGGCGAAGTATTTCATTCCGGTGATGATTCTTATCGAACTATTTCTGGGTGTATCGCGCACGGGTTCTTCCATTGCTCATTTTGCGCATATCGGTGGTGCGTTGTTCGGCTTCCTGTTAATAAAACTCTGGGGAATACGACGGCCTAATTATTGGTAGGTGCGCCGGGCCTCCAAGGATATTCAAAAAAAAATTTCCTATATTAGCCAATGTTATCAAATGACCATACAGGGAGCACGCGATGAAAAAGTCATGGATTGGCGATTTATGGCATAAGGCTTTCCGTTCAGGGAATCCTCTTTTCCTGTTTATAGGTATTAACATCCTGGTGTTTGTGGCACTCGGTATGCTCTCGTTGGTTTCGGCGCTTGGGTTTACGGATGCCTCGCTATCCGGTTATGTGATGCCGTGGATTCAACTGCCCGCGTCGGTATCCGCTTGGCTGTACAAACCGTGGACCTTAGCCACCTATATGTTTACCCAACAGGGACTGTTCCATATCCTGTTCAACATGCTTTGGCTTTTTTGGTTGGGTATCATTTTCCTTGACTTCCTTAAAAAAAGGCAATTCACCTTCGTTTACCTCGCCGGTGGGATTGCGGGGGGGCTGCTTTATTTGCTGGCATACAACATGATCCCCGTGTTCAGGGCTGAGGCTTTCCGGACGGTTATGATCGGCTCCTCGGCCAGTGTGAGTGCCGTTGTTTTTGCCACGGCAACCTTGCTGCCGGATTACACCATCCGCATGCTTTTTTTTGGCAATGTCAAATTGAAGTATTTGGCGTTGGTATTTATTGTGATCGATGTGTTGGCAATCAGCGGGTTGAATGCCGGAGGGAGCATTGCCCATATTGGTGGCGCAGTGTTTGGCTTCGTCTATATCAAACGATTGCAGAACGGGCAGGATTGGAGCCGGATTCTGGGGAAGCAGGAACGGAAGAGGAGAACACTGCGGGTGGTACGGAATGAGAAACCCGTCCAAGAGGAACCCTTGGTGCCAAACCAAGAGGTGATCGATCGCATTTTGGACAAGATTTCCCAGTCGGGCTATGATAGCCTCACAAATGCGGAAAAAGAAGCGCTGTTTAAAGCCAGTAAGCAAGGGCAAAACGAATATTGATTGATGGCAAGGAAACGCGGGCGTACGAGGCGGCTGGGTTTTTTCAGTAAATCCGTGTTGTTGGCAAATATTTTTGCGGTGGCTGCATTGTTGTTGAGTTATTTGGCGCCGATCATCAACCCGCAATCTTTCTGGCCCATTGCATTTTTGGGGATAGCATACCTCCCGCTGTTGGTCATCAATGGGTTGTTTGTGGGCTATTGGTTGGTGCGGCGGGTTCCCTATGCGGCGATTTCCCTCTTGGCCATTTTGTTGGGGTGGAACACCTTGCGCAAGCATTACGGTTTTAGCGCCGAGGTGCCTGAAAGCGCGGTGGCCTCACCGGATACCGGGCACATACGGATATTGACCTATAACGTGCATTTCTTTAGGGCGTTTGAGCAGGAGGACACGAAACTGACCATCCGCGAGCAAGCCATGCAACTGATGGATGGCGTATCGCCGGATGTGATCTGCGTGCAGGAGTATTATACCCGGCAGAAGGGAAAGTACAAGATGGCGGAGGAGTTTAGGCGCGAGATCAGTATGCCCTATCATTATGTCTCCCCCACGGCCCAGAATGATTACGAGGCATACGGGATGGCGATATTTTCACGGTATCCGATTGTCAGTTCGGGTGTCTTGCCGGAGCATGAGTATGGCGTAAACCAGATTATTTATGCAGATATTGATAAAGGCGGGCGGGTTTTCAGGGTCTACAATGTCCACCTGCGTTCGTTCGGTTTCCAGAAGGAGGATTACGACTTTATCAACAGCCCGTCAAAAACCCTCGAGAAAGATGCTGCTTCCACCAAGCGCATCGGATCGCGGCTGAAGCAGGCCTTTCGTGCCCGGAGTGCCCAAGCGGACGCGCTGCGGGCCCATAGCCGGGCGTGTAACCTGCCTTATCTTATTGCCGGCGACTTCAATGATACGCCATTATCCTATGCCGTGAACGAGGTCTCGTCGGGGTTGCGGAATGCGTTTAGGGATAAGGGACGGGGTTGGGGGGTTACCTACAATGGGGATTTTCCAAATTTCCAGATCGACTATATCCTTTCAAGCAAAGCATTTGAGGTGCACCGCTATCAAATCATCAAAACGAAACTGTCTGACCACTACCCTGTCTGGGCGGACTTCCGGCTTGACTGAGTAGCCCGGTAATCTCGCCGCCCTTGGAAAAGCAAGGCAAACAATACGACGCCCATGCAGCCCACCAAGTTGAGCCAAAGGAAGGCCATCACATCAAACCACCAAAAGGAGACGACCATGATCTCGGTGAGGATCGCCGCGGCCAGAACGGCCCGTCCGCCGGCGCGTTTTACGTAGAACGCGACAATAAAGATACCCAGGATGGTACCGTAGAACAAGGAGCCCAGTATATTTACCGCCTCCAGCAAGTTACCCAGTTTGCTGGCATACAGCGCGATGATCACGCAGAATATACCCCAAACAAATGTAAATATCCGTGAGGCGGAAAGGTATCCCCGCTCGGTGCCGGTCTTGCTTACAAAACGCTTGTAAATATCGATGACCGTGGTGGAGGCCAATGAATTGATGGCACTGGCCGTCGCGCCCATCGAAGCCATGAACACGATGGCTACCAGTAGGCCGATGAGCCCCCGCGGAAAGTTTTCTGTTACGAACGTCAGGAAAATGTAATTGTTGTCATTGGTATCGGCGAGGGCATCGTTTTCCTGCATCAGCGTTACCAGGTCCTTCCGTATTTCTTTGGCACGCATATCGGCTTGTTGCAGCTGCTCGCGCACATCGGATATCACGGCTTCCTCCTCGCGATCGAGGGCCTCGGTGAGCCGATGGATCTGTTCCTGCTTTTCGTCGAATATCTGCTTGTGCTCAGCCTTCAGCTCGTCCACCTGCGCCGCGTAGCTACTTTGCTCTATTTTGTGGAGTTCGTATTTGTTGAAAAATATGGGCGGAGTGTTGTATTGATAGAAGGCGAAGACCAGGATACCGATAAGTAGGATGGAAAATTGCATCGGCACTTTCAGCAACCCGTTCATCAGCAGCCCAATGCGGCTGTCGCGGATGGACGATCCGGTGAGGTACCGGCCTACTTGGCTCTGATCGGTGCCGAAATAAGATAATTGCAGGAAAAAGCCACCGATGAGCCCGCTCCAAAGGGTGTATTGGTTATTCCAATCAAAAGAAAGGTCGATGGCATTGGCCTTGCCCGATTTGCCTGCTATATGCAGGGCTTTCATCAAACCGATGTCTTGGGGGAGCATATATATTACGAGGACCCCCGCCGTGACCAGCCCACCAAAAATAATGGCCATTTGAAGCAGCTGGGTGTACGACACGGCTTTCGTGCCACCGTAGACCGTATATAATACCACCAGCGTGCCGATGAATAAGGTCGTATAAACCACATTGATCTGCAAAATGCTCGATAGGATAATGGCGGGCGCATAAATGGTAATCCCGGTTGAAAGGCCCCGCTGCACCAGAAAGAGGAAGGCGGTGAATGCGCGCGTGCGTACGTCGAACCGCTTCTCCAAAAATTCATAGGCCGTAAATACGCGCAATCGATGGAACATCGGCACGAACGAGATGCTCAGCACGATCATAGCCAAGGGCAGTCCAAAGTAGAATTGGACGAAACTCATGCCCGATGAATAAGCGAGCCCCGGAGCCGAAAGGAACGTGATGGCGCTTGCCTGCGTTGCCATCACCGATAGGGCAACATGGTACCACGGCAGTGACTTGTTGCCCAACAGGTATCCGTCTATATTGCGGATGCCCTTGCTTTTATACACGCCGTACGCGACGATGAGCAGCAGGGTACAGAACAGGACAACCCAATCCGTCGTACTCATCCAAAATAATCAGTGAAGAAGTAAAACAGCAGGATCAATACGAGCAACCAGGCAATCACGATCCAGTAGAATCGCTTCCAGGTGCGGACGAAGGGAGGTAGCCCCTTATCGGTCATGCTCACGGCCTTTGAGCAAGGTGCCGACGAAAAAGCCGGCAAACAGCAGCCCTGCTACTACACCGATGACGGCACCGAGGAAACCCTCTTGTGCGAGCACGCCCGTTGAACCGCCGAATATAGCGCCAAGCAAATAAAAATACGAGTTAATGCTCGTTCCCGTGGAATGCTCTTCGATGTGTTTCTCCATATCTATGTCCGTTTAATCAATGGGTTTTGCTAACAAATTTACAAATAATCTGTATGCGCCGGGTACGCCGGCCGGCAATTGCCTGAAAAAAGCAAGGGATGTATAAACAAAGTTACCTTCGCCATAGCGAGCGACCAATAGCGATCCGTCGCTCGGCGATTCGCCGGGGTCGGCAATCTGTAGGGGTCGGTCATACTGGTCCGAGGTTTCACCCGCGAAATAAAGCCCCCGTTCCTGTACCCACCCTTCGAAATCGGTCTGCGTAATGGCATTGGGGTAATTCAGTACGCGGCTATCGGGGAGCTGCATCGTTATGGGAGCTGTTTCGTCGGTGACCCGGGTTCGGCTGAGCCCCAACGGGTAAGGCCCTATTTCCGGGGTATGCAACCCATTGCTCACATTGTATTGCACCACCAACGTGCCGCCGGCTTTGACGTATTGCAGCAACCGGGGCTGCATGTGCCGTATCCGTGGGTTAACATTGTATAGGCGTACCCCCGTAACGATGGCATCGTATTGGGACAAGTCGCCCGATAATATATCCTGCTCGTTCAACACGGTTACCCGCAGACCGATCTCCCGAAGCGCAGCGGGGATAAGGTCGCCGGCACCGGGCAAATAGCCGATGTGTTGAGCCGACGCGCCTGTTTCGATCTTGCTGAGGCGTGCTTTGGCGGCCGGGAACCAGGTGATTTTCGGGATGTGGTCGTAACTGATCGTTTGGATTGCCTGTGCGGCTTCGGTTCCGTCGGGATACTCCAGTGCGATACCCAGTGAGTCTGCCAATGATGCGTTTTCCGCTGGGTACAGCGTGATGTGGGAAATGGTCTCCCCCGCCTTTGCTGAGAAATGCAAGGGAACCTCGCTTGGCGCTGCCCGCCACCCCGCGGGCAGTTGAAGGCGGGCGACAGCGGAGACCTCCCTTTGTGTATGGCCGGTAAATCGCACTTCGATGGTCTTAGGGTCCATGCCGCTGAAAACAAGCGCCTTGTGGCCTATATTGGCGGTAATGCGGGGTGTTATGGTTAATGGTTCGTATACTTCGCCCCTCACGGGATGTGTATATTTATAAACAACCGGGCGTTCGAAAGTTAACTCCCTCCCATTGATGGATAACGTAATGGACGTTTTCGGGGCATCGCTGTTTCCCGGACGGCCCACATCTTGCTGGTTTGCAATGGCGAAGCGGCCCAACCCATGGGGTTGCCGCAACCAGTAAGGCTGTGTGGCCGCAGTGGCCGTAAAAACGTCCGATTGTTCGTATAGCTCGTTGAATGGCAAAGGATGGCCACCAACGGATACCGTTACATCCGGCCGCCGTACGATGTAGGCCGTGTTGATC
Organism: Parapedobacter sp. 2B3; assembly: GCF_041925275.1. Lineage (NCBI taxonomy): Bacteria > Pseudomonadati > Bacteroidota > Sphingobacteriia > Sphingobacteriales > Sphingobacteriaceae > Parapedobacter > Parapedobacter sp. 2B3. The sequence goes on from NZ_JBHEUZ010000005.1 coordinate 283,437, forward strand.
GGGGCCTGCTCGCCGACGGCGAGCTGCGACACGGGGGCGTAGCTTTCAAACCATATCCCTCCGCATGCCAGGATCAGGTTTTTGATTTCGTCGGTTTTCAAAGTTTTCCAATGGTCATCCCCTAGCTGGGCAACCCGTTCCAGCAACTGCAGGAGGCCACCGATTGATTTCTCGGGGTGCTCCATATCAAAGCGGTTGTCTATTTCGGTAACCAACCGGGCAATGGTCTCACCTCCCGCGACCCGCTTCCACGACGTTTCGATATCTTCAAAAAGAGCGTGTTCCGGAGCGTCGCCGGCGAGGAGCTCGAAACGCTCCACGGCGTTGCCCCGCTGGCGGGCAGCCCCGAAACCCTGGCTTTGGTGCTTGGACCGGCTTTCGGCGGCGATTTCACCATAAGACTCGCCGATGAACGGGCTGTAGTCGCCGATATTGACGAGCAGGTGTGTGGACGATGGCGGGGACCCCTGAAAGAAACTCGACGTATTCCAAAGGAGCCGCCTCGCTTGCCAAGGTGCGACGGTAGTGAGCTGCTCGCGGAAACGGTTGGGGTCTGCTGCGGCCGTAAACGCCTCAATAGCCAGCAAGGCCGAAGCTTGGTGGTGTCCGTGACCAGCGCGCTGGTCGGGGGGGAACCGGGTGACGATGACGTCGGGTTTGAATTTCCGGATCACCCATACCGCGTCGGCGAGGATTTTTTCCCGATCCCATATGTGGAATGTTTCCGCCGCGGTTTTCGAGAATCCGAAGTCGATTGCCGACGAAAAGAACTGTTCGCCGCCATCGACCTTCCGCGCGGCAAGCAACTCGTTCGTACGGATGAGCCCCAGCTCTTCTGCCTGCTCCGTACCGATAAGGTTTTGCCCGCCATCGCCCCGCGTTAATGAAAGATAGCCCGTGCGAAGGTGTTTTTCTTTGGCAAGCCACGCGATAAGACGGGTATTTTCATCGTCGGGGTGTGCGGCGAAGTAGAGTACGGACCCTAATGTATTCAGCTTCTTTATGGCCTGTTTAATCTCGCCGGGATGCTGGGGTTGCAGTGTCTGTGCGCGGGTAGAAAAGATGACGAAAAGAAGCAGCGATGTTAAAGATACGACTCGTTGTTTGTTCATGGTTTAAATATAAGGGTTCTCATCCTCAACTTTCTAACCCCCCCACACAAATTTTACAAAGCAGAAGCCGTCTCGCTTTAAGCGAGACGGCTTCTGCAATTAACAATTAAAAAATCATTCGATCTTAAAGCGCTTGCCCTAAGAAGTTAACCTTTAACACTTGTAAAGATACGATAAAGAAAAATAGGGCCATGGGGGGCGGGACGACAAGTTTTCCACAGAAACCATGTTTTCCACAGGCCGCCATGGGGGACCATCCGGGGTTATGCCTTATCGATGGAACCCAGTACGCGTTTCATAAATGTATTGAGCGCCTCTTTGCGATCCATTCCCGATTTAACCAGTTTATCTACTTCAACGGCACCATACATGTTCGAAATCAGTTCGCCGATTACGTCGAGCTCTTCATCTTTCAGTGAAGGAACTTCGGTAAGCGACTCAAGGGCTTCAATGGCCTCGAGCACATAGTCCTGGTCGTTCTGCTCGATGAACTCGACCAGGTGTTTAATTATGGGCAACTTCATTGAGCAGATCGATTAAGGGGTCGAATTTGTTGGTTTGCACCTGGTTTACCAGCTGGCCGCCTTTGAAGGCTGCAAAAGTCGGCAGGTTGCTCACATTTGCCAGTTGCCTGGACTGGGGGAACCGCTCGGCATCCGCGATAACAAACGGGATTTGGTCATTTTCCGAAGCTAACTTCTTGAACTTCGGTTTCATGATTTTGCAGTTGCCACACCAGGTGGCCGAATATTGCACCAGCACCACATCGTTGTTCTTTACGATATCGGCCAGGTTGTCATTTTCTAATTCCTGTAACATCTTTCAAATCAATTTTTATTTAACAAAAGGGCAGGGTTGATACATCACAAAGGCCAGTGAGCAATCCTTTGAGGTCGTCCACGGGCCTTCGGAAATCAGTGGGCTACAGCAAGCACTAATTCATCGCCGGCTGGCTGGATAGGTATGCGGCCACACCGTCGCGGGTAGCGTTCATGGCATCCTTGCCTTCTTCCCAGTTGGCGGGGCATACTTCACCGAATTTCTGCACGTGGGCGTACGCATCGATCAGGCGGATGTACTCTTTTACGTTGCGGCCCAACGGCATGTCGTTTACACTTTCGTGGAATACCTTTCCCTCCTCGTCAATGAGGTATGTGGCACGGAAAGTAACGTTCGAACCTTCAAAGATGGAGCCGAACTCTTCACTTTTCCTTTCTTCGCCTTCCAATATGCCCAGTATCCGCGAAAGGTTGCGGTTGGTGTCGGCGAGGATGGGATAGGTTACCCCTTCAATGCCGCCGTTGTCTTTCGGTGTATTTAACCAGGCAAAATGTACTTCATTGGTGTCGCATGAAGCGCCGATAACCACCGTGTTGCGTTTTTCAAATTCGGGAAGTGCTTCCTGGAACGCATGCAGCTCGGTAGGGCATACGAACGTGAAGTCTTTGGGATACCAGAATAAGAGCACTTTCTTTTCTTTCTTCGCTGCTTCTTCGAAAATATTGATAAACAAATTATCACCGAGGTAATCAATCGCGTCAACGGTAATGTTTGGGAACTTTTTTCCTGTGAAACTCATAGTAATATATCCTTAATTTTGTCGCTGCAAAAGTAAGGTTTATTGCAATGGGGAAGTATCGTTTTTATCGATGTGCGATATAAATCATCTATTGCGCCGGATTTTTGATTTTGGGATTACATTTCAACGGTGCCTTTCTGTTTTTGTGGGCAAAGTCGTATGTTTGCAGCTTGATGTTGGCCCTGTAGTTCAACGGATAGAATAGAAGTTTCCTAAACTTTAGATATGGGTTCGATTCCCGTCGGGGCTACTAACAGGAATTTGGTTCCAAACGGCATTGGGTTGCTCTACAACGAGCAGCCCTTTTTCTTTCATTATCAGTTCGTTATGGGAAACCGCCGGGTGCAGCCAGGGAGTTCGATAACTTCCTTCTGAATATACCAGACCATGTTTGAACACCCCTTTTACCAGCATGTGTTTCTTCCTTACGGGTAATTCCTCGAACAGTTCCGGCAACCTCGTAAGCTCTTTCAGGCAGACACTCAGCCTGTTCCATTTCTCTTCGTTATCGGTCTTCAGTTTCAGTATTTCTGAAAGGAACGCGCCCTTCTCTTCGGAGTATTTACCGAACCATTTTTTGTAGGTTGTACTCTCGATTTCGTCGTTCATCATCTTCTCTTCGAGGCGGTGAATTTTCCGTTCCACATCATCCAGTTTCCTGCGCAATTCCTTGAGTTGTTTTTCCCTGTTCGACAATGCTTGCTTCAGTTTCTTGTCTGCGGATGCACGGATGTAATCCACCTGTTTTTCATCGAGGTTCATCAGTGCAAGCAACTCCCCGAAGTCCCTGTGCAGGGTAATGCCCGATATGTTGACATTCGTATGCTGTGTGCATCGGTAGTACAGGTAGTACTTGTATTTGCCCTTGCTCCACCCTGCGGTCATGCTCTTGCCGCACCAGCATTTCAGCACACCCCTCAACGGAACTTCCTCTTTGGGCTGGGTTTTGCTCGGACGTTTGTTCTTTCCCATCAACTCCTGTACTTTCCAGTAATCCAGTTCCGTCACCAGTGCATCGTGCAAACCCTTGACCAGCCTTTCGGGCTTCTTGTTATAGGCGGGCACCCTGATCAGCCCTGCATAGACGCAATTGCCCAATATGCCCTGTACGGCCCCGTTCCCTGTTAGCTTGAAGCCCTTCGACCTCATCTCCTGCGCTATCCTGAAATAGGGCATCCCGGAAAGGTAGAGCCTGAAGATTTCCTGTATGATGGAGGCTTTCGTTTCGTCCACAAGGATGATGCCTTTCCCGCTTTCATCCTTTGCATTCACGTAACCCAAGGGGGCTTTCTGCACGAACCTGCCCGCCGCCATCGCATTGTGGATGCCCCTCCTCGTGCGCTTGCGGATAGACAGCAGTTCCTGGTTGGCCATCAGGTATTTGAACGCACGCTGCATGAACACATCGGGGTCTTCCGGATCGATGTCCAATGGCTCATCGACGGCAAGCACCTTGATGCGGTACTTTCTTTCCAGTTCCCTGATCTTGCGCAGGGCTTCGCTCAGATCGCGGCTGAAACGGTCGTGCGCCATCACGATGAGATAGCGCACTTGGCCTTTGAGTTTCTTTATGTACTGTTCCAGTGCGATGAAATCCGCGCGGTCGAACGTGTCGCTGTGCTCCCCGTTATCACGGAAGATGTTCAGCAATTCCAGCCCGTAATGCTGGCAGTATTCCCTTACGGCATCGGCCTGGTCGTCCAGTGAATACTTTGACTGGTCCCTTGTGCTGATGCGTATGTAACCAATGGCATTCTTGTTCATATGGCTTCTTTTTTATTTTCTTCTTCGTCCATGACGATTCCTACAATCAATTCGGCTATCAGATCCAACAGCTCCTTTTCCTCCTCACCCATAGCACACTTGTTTTAAACGTTATGCAGGCATTGCCTGCCGCAATACAAACCCTATCCAGTGAAGAGGAACCGATTTAACAGTGCTTGGGAATACGAATATACGAATGGTTATGTTATTAACAAAATTTAAACTAACTTTAGAACCGGGCAATAAATGCTGCTTGAAACACAATGGGCAAATACCAGAAGATATCCTACAAGATTTTCCACAACGAACGGCTAAAGCAGACCGATTTCCATGGGCGGAAGATGCATCCCTTGTATGTCCGGCTTATCCATGCCCGCCAACCCACGGACTTCAAGTGCTTCCATTTCGATTTCTTCGCACAGGAAAAGTTCGCGGGGGAAGTTGCAGGACATAACATGGTCCCCTCCATGGAGTCCATCGAAACGATGGAAAAATCCCTGCTGGATTTCATCATCGAACGCCACAGAACGGAATTTTCGGTGGAATCGTTCCACGGATGGTACCAATACTATGCCCGCGACCTGCTCACATTGCTGGAGGATGGTTTTTATAAATACCTCTATACATTCTTCCATGACGAAGGCGCTCCCGTGTTCGCCTCCCTGTGCGAATCCGCCAAGGGGCGCAAGCATGCGGGACTGTTGATGCGTGACCTCAAAGTGGTTCTGAAACCCTCCCTTTACGTAAAGCTGGTCGGAAATGCTGTCCATTATGCGCCACCCTACCTACCCTTCCACGCATTCGCCGGCAAAGTTACAGGTGACCTTGCACCCATGCTTTCAGTGAAGGACTGGCATATGACCTCAGTGCAGGAGACGTTCAGGGAATACCTTGCAGCTTATTATCCTGCCTATAAAACGGACGAGGTTTTTGAGCACGTAAATGCAATCGTTGGAGCCATATAGCAATATGTTCTATTTTGAAAAAATGACCAATATAATCGCAATGTTTGTTATATTTGTATATGTCTGAAACTATTTTAAAAAGTAAAAGAGTCGTGCTTGTTCATTGGAAGGAGCAAAGCGAAGTAGAGATCTTCTCCAATCTGAGATATTTCTGCCTCAGCTACCCACAGTATAGTTATAATACCCTTAATAATTATTTAAGCAAAGAGAAAAAAGCTTACGAAAACGAAGTAGTCCGCGTGGAAAGGAAAGACATTATTGCCAAACCCAAATCCGCTTCTGTCCCTGGCTCAAATGCAAGAGCGATTGCCCCTGTTTTGCGAAGGGTACCGATGAAAGAAGCTAAGGATGAAGTTCGCGATTGGCAATACTGGTTATCGCAGCCGGTTGTAAAAAGAGCAGAGGCCGTAACTTTTCTGGTATCTCAGATGCTAAAAAAGGGGCAGCGAATGGATAAAACTATTGTAAACAGAATAAAACTTAAGCAATGACATTAGCCAAAGATTTTGAAGATTTTGTAAAACTGCTCAACAAGTTTGAGGTGGAGTACATGGTTGTAGGCGGTTACGCAATGGCCTTTCATGGCAAACCGCGTTACACGGGTGATTTGGACATCTGGATCAATATATCCGAAGATAATGCTGATAAATTACTTGAAGTGATTAAGGGCTTTGGAATGTCTTCTTTGGGGTTTAAAAAAGAGGACTTTTTGCAACCCGGTTATATATCACAGATAGGCTACCCTCCTTTACGGATTGACATACTCAATAGCATTGATGGCGTAGCATTCAACGAGGCTTTCGAGAACAGGCAAAAAATAGTGGAAGACGATCTCGAAATATCATATATCGGTTTAAATGAGTTGGTCCAAAATAAAGTTGCTTCGGGAAGGAAACAGGATATCCAAGACGTCAGAGAAATAAAAAAAGTGGTTCCGAAACAAACCCCCAAAAGGAAAGGCCCAAGGCTATAAGGGAAAATGTTTTAACATATATTCCTGTGCGACTGGACTTAACCTGTCTTTGTCCGGGATATCCTTAAGTGAAAAATTCATGAGAATATGGACGCAGTTCACCTGTATGTTGGGGGTTGATGGCACCATTTTTAGCCGCATATTCAGCTTTGTCAATTCGGTAATTTCCGTGACTTTACCTGAGAAATTTTTCGCCCATAACAGTTTTGCCATCATTGCTTTCACCCTGAGCTCGTTGTAGAAAAAAGCCCTGTGGATGGATTTCGTCGGCGTTATAACCGCAACATTTGTCCGCCGTTTTAGCGATACAATCAAGTGGTTTATTTATGCTTTTCAACCTTTAGCGGCTTCGTTCACGAGCATTTAACCATGTTTTGAACATGAATATAGCTGGCAACAATCAGCGTAATGAGGTTATGTTCCACATTTTTCCAACCTTCGCGGAACATAAAAAGCACTGTCAACCTGTCATTGCAAATTAGGTTTTCACAGTCCAGAACTGTGGCTCTTTAGAGTGAGGGCATCCACTCAGATTTGGTTTCACCGAGGCATTGATACCACCAACGAGTGTGCATTTCTATCGCTAAATTTCCCGCTCGGAGTCCCATTTTTTCGCATTTTTTTCCTGTTCTTCCATAGCAAAAAACCTTCCTTGCCTACCAGAATTTGACACTGTCCGGTCACCACCGCCGAGTTCCGAGGCAATGGTGGAAAAACGTGGTTGTGATACAACCATTCATCTGGCCGTTACCGGCGAAGCAGGGGAATGGCCCCGGATTCCATGCGCAAGCGGGTCTGTACAGACGATTCCGTCCATCGGAAAGAATGCAATCCATGGAGGCCGCATTTCCAGAGAAAAACAGGGTCGTCCTGACCGATTGCCTGTCGAAAAGAAACCCGCCTACACCCGTGCCTCCAGCAGGGTTATCAACGGCGATGAAACGGAAAGTGAAACCCACGGTGGGATGTGGCTGCAAATCTGTCAGCCACGGAAAGGAACTCCGCACACTCCCTCCGTCCTTTGCTAAGCAGCCGACAATGATGGCGGGGACGGCAGGCAAGGTTTTCCGCGCAAAAAATACGACCCCGATAACATCACCGCGAAGCGGTGGCAGCTGAAAAGTGGGGTGGAGATTTTTTCGCGGAAACGTGCAAGCGCAGCGCAGACCTTGCAGGGCGGCACGGCCATCGGTACCTTTGCGGCACAAAGGCTGGGGGAAAGACAAAAGGGCCGGTGAAAAAGAAAGGAAGCCGGACCAAGAGTGGCCCGGCTCCATGAATCCAATATCAGCATCGGGATTCAGTAAAACGTTACAGTTGTTAATTGTCCAGTTTGATAAATTTATGTACAAATGCCTTTCCTGTTTTATCAGTTATATGTACTTGGTAGGTTCCGGGTGTAAAGGTTCCAGTGTTAATCTTCCATTCACCTCCCATGAACGTAACGTTGTGCCGTTCATAGACAATTTTTCCAGAAATATCTGTTACACCAACATCATAGCTTTCACTACCACTTTCTGACAACACAATGGTCATTTCGCCATTTACAGGGTTGGGATAAACAGTTATTCTATCCATTGATCCTTCCATTAGATTATTGATGCCATTGATTCTTCCTCTTTTCTCTTCGCCGGCTCCATCGTTCTGTATATTGATGGAATAATTGACCGCACTATGGATGTAATCTCTTGTTACCTGTAAGGTCGTACCGTCGCCGTTGTCGACATCAACCTCACGGGGGGTAAGCAGACGCAAGTGGATGAGCTGGTCTTTGATTTCATATGGAATGGAGGTCAGACCGGATTTTAGGTTGAATGTCAGGATTACATAGTATTGTTCGTTCTCATCGATTTCGAGGTTATCAAGCCTAAGCGGCGATTCAAGATTCCATGATACCGTTTTTAGATCATCGTCGAAACCGGATACATGTCCCATTTTTCCCCCGTCTTCCCATACATCATACAGGTCGCCAAGCAGTATTGTACCCTCAATATAGTTGGCAAGATGACCATGGACGAATGGAGCAAGCTGGTTCTGGGTCGCCAGCTCTACACTGAATGAGCCGGTACCTTTCGGGGGATTCCCTGGTGTGTTCCCGCCGCTCGGATTCCGGATGACAACCCCTGTGGAAGGAGTGTTGGGAGAGCCTATCGTGAGGTTCAGCGAAACAAAATTCTTTGTTACCAGATTATTGTTGTTCAGAATATTGACCTTGGAGGTGTCAATTTCCGCAAATGTCATCCCGAAAGGCGAAGATGAACTTCCTGTAATCCGGGCTAACGCACAGATATCGATTCGGGTTAAAAGATTGGTCGTATCGTATAACGTAGGATTGGGAGGAATCCAGTCATGTGATAGGATTGTTGATGCTCCCGGTGCTAACGCAGGTATCGGTACATTGCCGATAAACCCTCCCGGGGGCTGTCCATTGATTGCGGAGCTGGTACCTGCCCAGTCCTGCGGCCAGCGTTCCCCTGTAGCCGCAACGGTCCAGTAGAATTCGAGATTGGCATTATCTCCACCGTCTGGTGATTCCTTGCAGCCTACATTCCGTACACGGGCGTGCATGTACTGCGTGCCGGCCACATTGATGTCCGGATCCTGATGGGTGGTATCCCCATCCTGGAAATACCTGTTCCAGACATCATGGCTGCTCCAAATATCCCAATCAAGGGGGCTTCGTTGCAGCATGGTATTGGGTTCGTCGTATAAATCCGCATAGGAATCCTGCATGGCGAGATCCCAGCGGTTGGTGTCGTTGATCAGCGACATTCTGAATACTTTGTTGGCCACTTTCTGGATTTCACTGTTATCATACACGGTCAACCGGTAATACAGTGTGCCTGGGCCCCAGGCAGAATCAATGGTGGCCGTTATCTGGTTTGTGCCCACCCTGTCAATTCTTGGAGACAGCGTAACCCCGTCTGCCTGCGGTGCGCCGAATACCACTGCAAGCCGTTCCCATTTGTATGTATAAGGGGGTGTTCCATTCTCCATATGGACGGTGATTACCGGTTTGGGCAGACCAGGTCTTGCCCCGGGCCTGCACCTGTGGGTAATGGTTGCTCCCTTGACGCGGAATGTTCTGGCATCTGGATGGTCTGCAAAGAATACATCGGTATCCAGCATTTCCAATGCTGCCCCTGCATCAAGTGCACCAGATCCAATCCTTCCTGTATGCCGGGACGGACCATAGGCATATTTCTGGTTGGCCGGTATACTGTAGATATCGCGCGAGGATTTTTTCAGCACATATTCTATCTGATACGGTGTCAACCATTTCATTTTAGAATACATCAATCCAATCGTACCCGCAACCAAAGGCGCAGAGAACGATGTACCGGAGGCATAACGATACTTGTATTTATCAGGGCTTGTGGGAGAAAAATAAGTACTCGAAATCATATATCCCGGCGCACACAGGTCGACCCGAAGGTTGTGCGCATGGCATTCCCACAATGAATCACCTACATGCAGTTCATGTACATTTTCAACATTCCAGACACCGCTGGAATTATGGTGTCCGATCGTGGAAATGGCAAGATTGTGATCGAATGCAGCAGGGTAGGTATACGTCCACGGCCTTCCACTTGTATCTTCCGTGGTTTTGCCGTTTCCCGCTCCGGCGACGACGGATACACCATGCTCGTATATTTCATTGTAAGCCCCTTCAGCGTACTTAAGGTAAGACAGGTTGCCGGGCAGTTCGAAATGGAACGAGTCCAGCAAAACATTCCCCCAACTCGCGTTTAATACCCTTGTCCTGTATAACGTTGTGTCTACAGCCATCGCCAGCATGACGGTGTCATTCTGGAGATTTCGGTTATATTGACCACCGGATTTCGGAATAAAGTGACCACCTATTCCGGCGGAAATTGACCAGGGTAT